>JBJYXA010000747.1:0-2676 GCA_046259705.1 Caldilineaceae bacterium | reverse complement strand
GCGCTTGCGCTGGAGCCCATTGACAGCCCTTGGATCGGCGCTATCTGGGACGTGCACCACCCCTTCCGCAAGGGCGAATCGGTGGAGGATACCTGGCGATTGCTTGGCCCGCGCGTCAAGCACGTGCACATGAAGGATGCCCGCTTGCTCGAGGACGGCGAATGGCAGCTTGTGCTCCTCGGTGAAGGCGAGGTCCCGTGCCGCGACATCCTGGCCCTGCTCATGAAGGAAGGTTACGAGGGCTACGTAAGCGCCGAATGGGAAAAGAAATGGCATCCTGATATCGAGGAGCCCGAGATCGCGTTGCCCCAGCATGCCCAGGTTCTACGTCTCTGGATGGAAGAAATCGCAGCCCAGGCTTAGGCTTAATAGGACTGTCAGGTGCACCCGTATCGACAATTGTAGTTTGCTCGCCAGTGATCAGAAAGCCAGGAAATCGAAGATATGAAGCCAATTGAACCAGGGATCAAAATCGCTCTGCAGATGTCGCCGGAGCCCACAGATGTCGAGCTGCAGTGGGCGAAACAGATGGGCATCGACTACGTCGTCCTTTGGACCGACGAGACCAAGTCAAGCTACGAGTACTATGCCAGCCGTCGCAAGCTCTTTGAAAACGCCGGTCTTCAAATCTACGGATTCGGGAACTGGGACGTACACAATGTGGACGCCATCACGCTGAATCTGGATAACCGTGACGCAAAGGTTGAGCAGTATAAGCAGCATCTGCGCGATCTGGGTCGCGCCGGTATCCCATACACGACCTATGCGCATATGGCCAACGGCATCTGGAGCACAGAACGCGAGGCGACCCGCGGCGGCGCCAGCGCGCGTGCTTTCGATTTGGCCAAGGCGCAAACGGGTCACTGGCATGGCGTCGAATACTCCATGCCCCTTTCCCACGGCCGCACGTACTCGGAAGAGGAGATCTGGGATAATTTCACCCACTTTATCCAGGAAGTGGCGCCTGTGGCCGAGGAGGCTGAAGTCAGGATCGGCATTCACCCCGACGATCCGCCACAGCCAGAGCTCGCCGGCATCCCGCGTTGCATCTTCAGCTCCTACGACGGCTACGCTCGCGCGCTGGAGATCGCGGACAGTCCCAATATTGGCATCTGTTTCTGCGTCGGCTGCTGGCTCGAGGGCGGCGATCTCATGGGCAAAGGACCCATCGAATCGATCCTCGACTTCGGTGCGCAGAACCGCATCTTCAAGGTCCATTTCCGCAATGTGAATCAGCCGCTGCCGCACTTCGTAGAGACCTTTGTCGACGATGGCTACATGGACATGTACGACGTTCTAGCGGCGTTGCAGAAGGTGGGGTTCGACGGTGTCATCATCGCCGACCACATCCCAATGATGGCCGACGACCCGCGCCTGGGCACGGCCTTCACAGTGGGCTACATGAAGGCTATGCTGGATCGCGTGCTCGCAGACTTCGAGAAGGCCTAAAACGCCAAGATCCGTCCCGCAAGGCCACGCAGTGAAAAGGGCGGTGCACAGCAATGACTAGGAGCAAGAAATGTTCTTTGAATTGAGGCAGTATCGGACCCAGCCGGGTCAGCGCGACAAGTGGGTCCGTTTCATGGAGGAAGTGATCATTCCCTTCCAGGTTTCCAGGGGCATGGTTGTGGTCGGCAGTTTCGTAGGTGAAGAGGAAGAGGATCTCTACGTCTGGATCCGGCGCTTTGACGACGAGGAACAACGCGTCCAACTGTACGCAGCCGTGTACGAAAGCGACGAGTGGCAGAATGAGATTTCGCCCCAGGTGGCGCAGATGCTCGACCGCAGCCGGACCGTGGTGACTCGAATCTGTCCCACCGGCAAGTCTGTCATTCGTTAGCTTCAAGTATGTACGAGTGGCCGGCGCAAGTCCGCGCCGGCCACTGGTGCACGAGATGCCATGAAAGGCTGAGCCGCTATGAAAGCCATTATGGTGATGTTCGATACGCTCAACCGGCGCATGCTGCCGCCGTACGGCTGCGACTGGGTACATGCGCCCAATTTCGAGCGACTGGCACAACGGACCGTCACCTATGACCATGCCTATGTGGCCAGTATGCCCTGCATGCCCGCCCGGCGTGAGCTGCACACAGGGCGCTACAATTTCCTGCACCGGAGCTGGGGGCCGCTGGAACCGTTCGACGATTCGATGCCTGAGATACTCAAGAACAACGGCATCTACACCCATCTCGCCACGGACCACCAGCACTACTTCGAGGATGGCGGCGCAACCTATCACGAACGATACAGTTCGTGGCATTTCTCGCGCGGCCAGGAAGGCGACTTCTGGCGTGCTGAAGTGGCCGACCCGCAGATCCCGCCCGTTGCCTCCAGTCGCGCTACCGGCGCCGCCGATGGCATCGACAGATCGTGGCGGCAGGACTGGATCAACCGCAAATACCTGAAGGTCGAAGAGGACCAACCCCAGGCAGTGACTTTCGAAAATGGGCTCGAATTCATTCGCATCAACCACGACCAGGATAGGTGGTTTCTACAGATCGAGACCTTCGATCCCCACGAGCCCTTTTTTACGCAGCAAAAGTACAAGGACCTGTATCCGCACGACTACCAGGGTGATCATTTCGACTGGCCCCCCTATCGGCAGGTCGACGAAACTGACGAAGAGGTCCAGCACGTGCGCTACGAATATGCGGCCCTAGTCAGCATGTGCGATGA
>JBJYXA010000746.1:1724-8731 GCA_046259705.1 Caldilineaceae bacterium | reverse complement strand
ACCAAACCAGGATTGTGCGAAAGCGCAGGTAGTCCATGGCTAGCAAGAAAAAGAAATCTGCGCAAGAGCCAAAACAGCTCACGCGGAAACAAGCGCACATCAGTGCTCGCGACCGTGAGCGTAACCGCCGTGTAATTATTGGCACGGGCGTGGCTATCGGCCTTGCCCTCTTGTTTGTGGTCATGGGCGTAGTGTATGAATTTGTGGTCAAGCCGAACAGCACGCTGGCTGCGGTGGGCGACGACAAGATCGTCACGCGGGACTACTGGCAGCGGGTGTTGCTCGAACAGAACCAGATGCAGAACAGACTAGCGCAATATGTCAATCTTCAGCGGCAGTTCGGCTCACAGGGTTTCTTTGACCAGCAGATCACGCAGCTCGAATCCACACTAACCAGCCCTATGGCACTGGGACTCCAAGTGCTCAACGACATGATCCGGGAGTCTGTGGTTCGCCAGGAGGCAGCGGCACGCGGCATTACGGTATCGGATGATGATGTCGAAAGCGCATTGCGCGAGCAGGTCGCGGCTGCTCAACGCGCGCTGACCGAGGGTCAGGCAACGGCTACTACAGAAGCCGGTGTAATGGCGACGGCCACCGCGGAGAGTTGGACCCCGACGCCGGAACCGACTATCGACGTCACCTCCACTATCACAGAGACCGAAGCGACACCGACGCCCGAGCCTGCACCCACATTGCCTGTACTGACCGATGACGCATATTTGAAAGGTTTGAACGATCTCAAGTCCAGTATTAGCGAGTTCGACGGTATGTCGCTGGACGAATATCGTGAGATCATTCGCTCGGGCCTCCTCACCCAAAAACTGCAGGAGACGATTGGGGACGAAGAGGTATCGGCAACGCAAGAAGAAGTGCATGCACGTCACATTCTCATCAGTGTGATTGAACCGACACCCACGCCCACCGAGGTACCCGAGGGCGAACCGACGCCGGAACCGACCGTGACGCCTACTGAGCTACCGGAGGGCGCGCCGACACCGACAGCCACGCCTGCGCCACGCAGCGACGAAGAAGCGTTGGCCCTGGCCGAGGACATACGCCAACGCATAGTCGACGGAGAAGACTTCGCTACACTTGCCGAAGAATATAGCGATGACCGCGGAAGCGCGGCCGATGGCGGCGATCTGGGTTGGTTCGGACGGGGGATGATGGTAGCGCCTTTCGAGGAAGCGGCGTTCTCGCTGCCCATCGGTGAGATCAGCGAGCCCATCAAAACCGATTTCGGCTATCACATTCTCGAAGTGCTGGATCGGGATGCAGAACGCCCTAAAGACGAGAATACGCTGGCGCAAGAACGGCAGCAGGCGTTTGACACCTGGCTACAAACGAAGATTACCGAGAGCAGCGTGGAGCGCCCGAATGACATCGTGGGAAGCCTCCCGCCGAACTTGGACACGTCCATAGATCAGCTACCGATCCAATAGTCGTGCCCGGCGCCGCCTTTCGGTGCGTCGCCAACCAACCGAATCCGGCAGCATCTACAGCCACACGCCTGACAGCACGCTGCAATTCCGTCAGGCGTGTTTCCTTTTTTTGCGCTCTTGTCGGCCGCAAGAATTGCGGGGGACCTTTCAGCTAGCGAGAACGGAATGCACGAGAACCGGCGAAAGGGGATTGCCAAATCTGCCGGAATGAATGTACGAATCTGGCGCATAGCTTACGACATGGCATAGGCGGGTCTGCTATACTGTTTTGGCTACGCGCCCATCCAGATGACTGGATTTTGGTAAGTGCAAGACACAAGGCTATTGAGACTTAAGGCGCGATTTGCTGCCGACGTTCTATTAAGTAGAATAAGGCGATGACCAAAGAACAAACGTTCTTTGCATGCGGCTTGGAATAGGGGAATCCGGAGCGGAAAAGAGGAAACCAGCTATATGGCGCTCGACAAACTGATTGTACGCGGTGCGCGCGAACATAACCTGAAGAACATCAATGTGGAACTCCCCCGAGACAAGCTGGTCGTCATTACCGGGCTCAGCGGCAGCGGCAAGAGTAGTCTGGCCTTCGATACCATATATGCCGAAGGTCAACGCCGCTATGTAGAATCGCTCTCCGCATACGCCCGGCAGTTTCTCGGGCTTATGGAGAAGCCCAACGTAGACCAGATAGAAGGCCTCAGCCCTGCCATCTCTATTGACCAGAAAGGTTCAGGGCGAAATCCGCGCTCCACAGTGGGTACGGTAACCGAAGTCTACGACTATTTGCGCCTACTCTTTGCCCGCGTTGGCCTACCTCACTGTCCCGTATGCGGTGAGCCAATTACGCAGCAAACGGCGACACAGATCGTGGACAGCATCATGGAGATGCCCGAAGGAAGCCGGCTGCTGCTCCTGGCTCCTCTGATCAAAGATCGAAAGGGCAATCACAAAGGCGTATTCGAGGACCTTCAGAAGCAAGGGTATCTGCGAGTCCGCGTGAACGGCGAGATCTTCGAAGTGACAGAGGCGCCGGAACTCGACCGATACAAGATGCACACCATCGAGGCCGTAGTCGACCGTTTGGTCGTGCGCAAGCCAAGTGAGGAATCGGAAGAAGGCTTGGATGCGGACACGGGTACTGACCTTACGCGTCTCAGCGATTCCGTGGAGACTGCGCTGCGCCTCGGTGAAGGAGTACTGATCGTTGCTGATGTCACCGATCGCGACAATCCGCTTGAGCGCACGTACAGCGAGCATTTCGCCTGCGTGAAATGCGGAACGAGCCTGCCTGAGATTGAGCCGCGCACTTTCTCTTTCAACAGCCCGCACGGCGCATGTCCCACATGCAATGGGCTCGGTGAATTGAGCGAATTTGATCCGGAGCTGATTCTTGACGACAGCCGCACTCTTGCAGACGAGGCGGTGCGTCCGTGGAAACGCAGCAATAGCAACAACGGAGACGGTTACTACCTCCAGATTCTGGAAGCGCTTTGCAAGCAATATGCCATCCCGTTCAAGACGCCTGTGGGTGAGCTTAGCCGGAAACAGCGCGATATCATCCTGTACGGGACGCCGCGAAAGTCGGACAAAGTTCGCATTCAATACCGTACTGGCTCCGGCGAGCTTCGCCATTACGAGACCGGATATGGCGGCGTAATCCCGAACTTGCAGCGACGCATGGACGAGACCACCAGCGATTACGTGCGTAGCAAGCTGGAAGAGTATATGAGCGTACGGCCATGCCCGGTGTGCGGTGGCAAACGGTTGCGTCCTGAAGCCTTGGCCGTAACGATCGACGGCAAAAACATCCACGATGTCACTCACCTACCCGTGGATGACTCATTGCGCTGGGTACGCTACCTACAAGGAGAACTATCGCCCACGGAGTACAAGACGACATCTACCATTGCCGAGTTGAGCACGAACGGGAATTCGCCAAACGGGAACGCTCCGAAGAACAGCGGCGGTCCGCTCTCACCACGCGAGCAGACGATATCATTCCAAGTCCTCAAGGAGATTGCGGCTCGCCTTCAGTTCATGGTCAACGTCGGACTGGATTATCTGACTCTCGAACGCACGGCGACCACATTGTCCGGCGGTGAGTCGCAGCGCATACGATTGGCTACCCAGATTGGCAGCCAACTGATGGGTGTGTTGTATATTCTGGATGAACCGAGCATTGGGCTGCATCAACGCGACAATGCGAGGCTCATTGAGACACTTTCCGGAATGCGCGATCTGGGCAATACGGTGGTCGTGGTGGAGCACGATGAGGATACCATTCGTGCGGCTGACTGGGTCATAGACATGGGACCGGGCGCCGGTGAGCACGGCGGAGAGGTCGTCTGTTCGGCCGCCAAAGAAGACTTTCTTTCCTGTCCGGACAGCCTGACGGCCAGTTATTTGCGCGGTGATCGCAAGATCGAATACCGGTCGACACGTCGAGAAGGAAACGGCAACTATCTTCAGGTCCGCGGCGCCACCGAGAACAATCTGAAGGATGTAGATGTACGGTTTCCCCTCGGAAAACTGATCTGCGTAACGGGCGTAAGTGGCAGCGGAAAGTCTACGCTCGTGGTGGAAGTGCTGTACAAGAAGCTGGCGCAGTTGATGTACCGCGCAAAGAGCCGGCCCGGCAAGCACGAATCACTGGAGGGCATCGAGTTCCTGGACAAAGTCATCGACATTGACCAGAGCCCCATCGGCCGCACGCCGCGCAGCAATCCCGCCACCTATGTAGGATTGTTTACCTATATTCGTGATTTATACGCCAGCTTGCCGGAGGCGAAGGCTCGCGGGTACAAGCCCGGCCGCTTTAGCTTCAATGTCAAGGGCGGCCGCTGCGAAACATGCAAGGGCGACGGCATCATCCGAATTGAGATGCAATTCTTGCCGGACGTTTATGTGCCGTGTGAAGAGTGCAAGGGGCGCAGGTACAATCGCGAGACCCTGGAAGTCAAATTCCGCGGAAAGTCCATCGCGGACGCCCTTGACCTAACCGTGGAAGAGGCGCTGGAGTTTTTCCAGAACATTCCTCGCATTCGCAACAAGCTGGCGACGCTCAATGCGGTCGGCCTGGGCTATATCCGGCTCGGCCAGCCGGCGACCACGCTCTCTGGCGGTGAGGCCCAGCGCATCAAGCTCAGCAAAGAACTGAGTCGACGAGCTACGGGCAACACGCTCTACATTCTCGACGAACCGACGACGGGGCTTCATTTCGAGGATGTGGCGAAACTACTGTCTGTGCTGCACGAACTCGTGGAGATGGGCAACACCGTGCTCATCATCGAACACAATCTGGATGTCATCAAGAGCTGTGACTGGATCATCGATATGGGACCCGAAGGCGGCAACAAGGGCGGACGTGTGCTTGTCGAAGGTACGCCAGAACACGTCGCCGATTTCGACAGGAGCTACACGGGCCAATTCTTGCGCCCCATGCTGGCACGCACTCAACCGGATTTTGCCTAGTGCATTATTCTGTAGATAGTGAACCACGAGATGCTCACTTGAATTCGTCGGCTAACAAATCCATCGCAAGCTAGAAGGAACAAAACCATGAAAGTCCTATTCATTGGCGGAACCGGCAAGATCAGCTCCGCCTGCACACCTCTAGCAGTGGAATCCGGCATCGATCTCTATTTGCTCAATCGCGGGCAGACTGAGCAAGCCTTACCGGAAGGAGTAACCGTTCTCACGGGCGATATTCGCAATCCCGAAAGCGTTCGGCCGATCCTCGAAGACCAGAAGTTCGACGCAGTCGTAGACTGGATCGCTTTCACACCGGACCATATCCAGAACGATATCTCCCTATTCGAAGGACGCACGGGCCAGTATGTCTTCATTAGTTCGGCATCCGCCTACCAGAAACCGGTTGGATCGGTTCCTATTACAGAATCGACACCGTTGGCCAACCCGTACTGGCTCTATTCTCGTAACAAGATCGCATGCGAAGAAGCATTAATGAAGGCGTACCGTGAGCGGGGATTTCCGTTTACCGTCGTCCGTCCGTCGCACACATACAACCGCACGATGTTGCCATTCCAGGGCGGATATACAGTGATCGACAGGATGCGCAAAGGAAAACCCGTACTTGTTCACGGCGACGGTACATCGCTCTGGGTACTCACCCATCACCGTGATTTTGCGAAGGCGTTTGTCCCCCTGCTCGGGAACAATCATACCATCGGAGATACCTACCACATCACTTCGGATGAAGTACTTACTTGGAACCAGATCCACGAGATTCTCGGCCGGGCAGCGGGGGCAGAGCCAAAGCTCGTGCATGTGCCTTCGCAGCTCATCGCAGCGTACGATGCAAGTTGGGGTGATGGGCTTCTCGGCGACAAGGCGCACAGTGTGATTTTCGACAACACTAAGGTCAAACGCATCGTGCCCGACTTCGCAGCGTCTATACCGTTCACGAAAGGTGCGGAGGAGATCATGGCCTGGTATGACGCCGACCCCGCACGTCACGTCGTCGATGAGCGCCTCGACGGAGTCATCGATACGATCTTGGAGAAATACGCAACCGTATGGCCGGACAATCAGATTCAGTTCTGGAAGTAAGGGAGCATAACTGCATTAGGTAGAACGCACGCGTGAAACCGATGGCGCAAGATAACGTAGTGTCAGTAGTGTTGAGCATTCGACGCGAAGCAAGACTGCGTGGATGAAGTGAGGAGGCTATGACATGAGTGAATCAGAGTATCGACAACTGCGTCGTCAAAATGGCATTATCGGCGGCGTGTGTGGCGGTCTTGGAGCGTTCTTTGGAATCAACGCCTTCTGGTTTCGCCTATTGTTCATTGTGCTGTTGCTACCGGGCGGCCTGCCTGGCCTGATTCCGTATCTATTGCTCTGGATCATCATACCAAAGAAGAGGTAGCTGTCGAGCGCTCAATAAACGCGAAGTAAGGCGCCTTCCCACAGCCTACAGCTCGTCGGGAAGGCGCCGTCGCGTCTCTATCAAGAACAGTCGCATCCCGACGATGTTCTATCGGAACCCGGAAATCCCTTCACGGCGCAATCGGCTCACCCAAGTCACCGCTCGCGTGACAACCTCGAAAATTGACAGTGCACGAGGATACGGGCAAGATATTTGGGTTTGCCGTTGCCACAAATAGCGGCAGTACTGACAGGCATAAACTGGCGTTGTTGTAACTACGGTTGCAGGAAACTCTCGTCACGACGAGTGTACATGATTCAACCAAATGTTCGAACCGGGATTGGGGATCAGCTATGAGAAGAAGTGCACTGTTCGCAATCTATGTGGCCGCCGTCATGGCCATTTCAGGTTGCGCCGCGCGCTCAGTGGATGAAGAACTATTACCTACGCCAGTACCCACGCTGGATACACAGGCGCTCATGCAGGCAGCGGAAGCTGCCCGACCCACGGCACGGCCAACCGCGACACCCACATCCGTACCGCCCACACCAGAGCCAACAGTCGCGGCCCCGGAATTGACGGAATCAACGACCACAGAGTCGGATGCGACCCAAGAGCCGCAGCAGTCCACCGTCATCGAATACGGTGGCAGTATGGCCGGCGGGCAGGATGAGCAG
>JBJYXA010000746.1:0-1624 GCA_046259705.1 Caldilineaceae bacterium | reverse complement strand
GACGGCGCGGACAGCAACGGCCAAAGCGATACAGCCGGCGAGCCGGCCGGAAATATGGACCCGAAGTTCGCGGGAATGCCACCGAGTATGATCGAGGCCATGGCAAACGCCGATCCGCGTCACGGCGAAATGTTGACGTTGTCGTCGGGATGCACAGGCTGCCATTCCACCGACCCCAACATGCTCATGGCCGGACCAACTTGGTACAATATCTCAGCAAATGCGCCCACGCGAGTCGCGGGGGAGAGCGCCGGCCTCTATTTGTATACGAGCATCACGGACCCGAACGCCTACATCGTGGATGGATACCAGCCGAATATTATGCTGCAGACCTATAAAGACACGTTACCAGAACAGGATTTGGCGGACATTATCGCCTACCTCTTGACCATACGAGGCCGCTAAGAAGCGGTTCCCGTCTGTCCACACCGCGAGCTCCGTTTGGCCGCCATGTAACGGTTTGCTACAATTGCGGAAGCTGCATACGGATGAGCGATCGCCATTCAGGACAAATGAATTGCATGGGTCATAGTACAGGACAGCGACCGGATGCGGCGCAATCCCAGTTGGACGCTAAGATCATCGGCACCATTTCCCGCATAGTGCAAGGGTAGACGTATGAATGCGATGTTATACACACCCGGTAAGGACGAGCCGATCGCCGTACTCGATGACGTGAATGTCGTGTCGATGAACGACAATCACAGCGCATCTCCGGAGCGTGTTTTCTTCAGCACGAAAAAACTCGGAACAGGCAAAAAGCTGCTCGAACTCATTCGTGACGAGAAGATGACGCTGAAGTTGGACGACGGACGCACCGGTAGCGTCTTGCTGCAACATTCATGCGTCGATTCGGAAGGCAAATCAGTGGGCATACTGCGCGTGCTGGATAGCCTGCAGGCGGAGGGGCAATAGTCGTCCCAAAGCACACCTAGCGTACTGAATGTGCCGGCCCGTGCAACCACACGCGGCTGGCACTCGTTATTTTTGAGACTACGACGTTTGTCGCAGGTGATCCATTGGCTGAGTTCGTGATTGTGTGCTGTCCACGAATCACACTGTTTGAGTCACTATCCGGATTACATCATGCAGTTGGAATCGCCACCACCGTTCGATCCCCCCACGCCCGCAGGACGTCGCGTGCGCTCGCTTTACATACCTGGCTTTATTCTCGGTTTCCTACTCCTGTCCGCAGTGACCTGCGGCGGCAGCCTTTATGCTGCGGGCATCGATGCCGGTAGAATCGCCGAGTTACGGTCCGACTCCACTGGTTGGACACCGCCGCCCACGCCGACGCTGAACCCCATGGCGCTGGCCTCTCCTGTGGCCGGAGACGCGACTTCTGCCTATACCTACGCGCCCGGCGATGCACCCCGCAACATCACGTCGAGTCTGGTCAACATTCGCCGTTCACCAGGCTATCTTGGTAAGGCATCGGATGATGTCTTGGCTCAGGTTGTGCCCGGTCAACAGGTAGAGATCCTCGATGGTCCACAGTCAAGTGACGGGCTCCTGTGGTGGCACGTGCGACTCATGGACGGTGGCCGTCCGAACGAGGGTTGGATTGCCGAAGCGACGGGCAGCGGCGTTCAGATACTCGGGGACTAACCGGTGGCGGAAGAGT
>JBJYXA010000745.1:4058-5627 GCA_046259705.1 Caldilineaceae bacterium | reverse complement strand
GTGAGGCCAACGTCCACACCTGCCTCGTGCGTCAGCAGATGAGATACTCGGTTTCTGTCTACATCTAGCCTGAGCGTGGCGGGCTCCGAGAAAGCGAGTATCTCAGCCCTTTGTGCGCTGGGCCTGGCGTGCACCCGGGCAGCGAACCAAACCACTTGGCCCAAATGAGGGGGATGTGCATGATGCTCTTTCCGTACAAGAATACAGCTCTTTTCCCTCACATGTGTCTCAGCTAGCGCCGCATTAGGTGGCGCGAATGCATATTGGGTCTGGGCATCTGACTGTCTTCGCAATAGGAATTCTTGTGCCGGAGGACAATTCATGGTTTTCGCCGGCTGTGGTTCGATTACGGCAAGTCGGGACATCCTGTCTGATGTGGACAACGCTGTGATGGTTTCCTTGGGCCGCGGTACTTGCCAGAAGCCAGCTTTTCGCGGACCATAGAAGGGCGGCCGCGGCCGCCATATCCGGCTACTCGGCGCGGAGTAGCCGCCAATACCCCGCATCACAACGAAAGGCAAGAAGAAATGGCAATCGAGCACAGACGACTGGGAAAGCACGGTGTGCTTGTCAGCAATATCTGCTTGGGCACGATGAACTTCGGCGGCCATACGTCGCAAGAGGATAGCTTCGCGATCATGGACCGCGCCCTGGAACTGGGCATCAACTTCTTCGATACAGCAGACGTCTATGGCGGATCGATCGAGCACGGCCACACCGAGGAGATCATCGGCAGATGGTTCGCGCAGGGCGGCGGGCGGCGCAACGCGGTCGTGCTGGCGACCAAGGTGTACAACCCGGTCACACGCAAAGACGCGCTGCCGGAGCCGAACGCCGACGCCCGAAATCTCTCCGCCATGAAGATCAAGAAACACTGCGACGGCAGCCTGTCCCGCCTGCAGACGGATTGGATCGACATCTATCAGATGCACCACGTCGACCACGAATGCCCGTGGGATGAGGCATGGCAGGCCTTCGGCAGCCTGATCACGCAGGGCAAGGTCGTATACGTGGGCTCGAGCAACTTCGCCGGGTGGGATATCGCCACCGCGTGCCAGGAGGCCTCCAAGCGCAATATGACCGGCCTGGTCAGCGAGCAGAGTATCTACCATCTGAATAACCGGATGGTCGAGCTGGAAGTCGTGCCCGCGTGCCGCAATTACGGCATGGGCCTGATCCCGTGGAGTCCCTTGGGCGGTGGCTTGCTGGGCGGTGCGCTGGAGAAGTTCGAGACAGGACGGCGGTCCGGCCCCGGCTTTGAAGAACGGGTTGAACAGAATCGGGACAAGCTGGAAAAATACGAAGGCTTCTGCCGCGAATTGGGCGAGCCGCCAGGAGAGGTCGCGCTGGCCTGGCTGCTGCACAACCCCGTCGTGAGCGCGCCCATCATCGGCCCTCGCACCATGGAGCAGTTGGAGAGCGCTGTTCGCGCCACAGAGATCACGCTGGACGAGGACGCGCTGAAGGCGCTCGACGAGATCTTCCCGGGACCCGGCGGGGAAGCGCCGAAGGCATACGCCTGGTAGCACCAGGTACGCCTGGTAGCACCAGGTACGCCTGGTAGCGCCA
>JBJYXA010000745.1:0-3958 GCA_046259705.1 Caldilineaceae bacterium | reverse complement strand
TACGCCTGGTAGCACCAGGTACGCCTGGTAGCACCAGGTACGCCTGGTAGCGCCAGGTCCGCCTAGGTAGCACCAGGTCAGCCTGGGTAGCACCAGGTACGCGTTAGCGCGGCGCGAGGGATTGTCTTGGGGAGCGCAGCGAAGCATACCCTACGCCGAAATGGAGACTTTTCGTTGCACGCTGAGTGACATTCGTCTCCTGGATGTGGTCCATCCCGATGTCCGCGTTCGCCTGGTACGGCATCGGATTGGCTGGTAAGATAGATGGTGGACGCGGCGCGGGCAGTGTGACACGACATGCCGGCGTCAGCGACAAGAAAATAGAGGCATTGCCAAGGAGAACATGATGATTCGAAAACAAGAGTTCGGCAGCACCGGCCATATGAGCACGGTCACGTTGTTCGGCGCCGCCTCATTGGGTAATGTGACCCAGGCAGAGGCGGATGAGACGCTGGATCTGTTGCTCGAATACGGTGTAAATCACATCGATACGGCGGCGAGCTACGGCGACGCGGAATTGCGCATCGGTCCCTGGATGGACAAATACCAGGACCAGTTCTTTCTGGCCACCAAGACCGGTGAACGAACCTATGAGAAGGCAAAGGCGGAGTTCCATCGCTCCCTGGAGCGTCTACGTGTGGATAAGGTCGACCTGATCCAGCTCCACAACCTGGTGCATCCGGACGACTGGGATATCGCCATGGGCGACGGCGGCGCGCTCGAGGCAGTTGTGGAGGCTCGTGAAGAGGGGCTGGTAGACTACATCGGCGTGACCGGACACGGTCTGACGGCGCCGGCGATGCACCATCGCAGTCTGGAATACTTCACGTTCGACTCGATCCTGTTCCCGTACAACTATGTGTTGATGCAGAACGAACGCTATGCGCAGGACGTAGAACGCCTGCTGGCTCTGGCCGACGAGCGCGGAGTAGCGATTCAGACGATCAAGTCAATCAGCCGCGGTCCCTGGGCGACCACTGAACGCACGCGCAGCACTTGGTACCAGCCACTGGAATCACAGGAAGACATCAACCTGGCCGTGTCCTATGTGGTCGGTCGGGAGGGTCTGTTCCTCAACACAGTGGGCGATATTCACGTACTGCCCAAGGTCTTGGAGGCGGCGAGCAATTTCGAGCGCCGCCCGACGGATGACGAAATGAAGGCGCTGGCTGGTGAACAGCACATGACGTCGATGTTCGCGTAGGAAAAGATGGGACGCAGATCAAATCCGCTTTGGCTGATCTGCGCTGATTTATATAAGAACGGAGTTTCTCTGCGCCGGCTGCTACGCGGCCCATGCGGCAAGAAACTCCGTTCTTGTTTCCTATGCAGCTGGGTGGTGATTCCGTCCTTGGTACGGTTGACCGCCGCCGGTATTCGCGTAGTTGAGAATGCCGATTTGGAGAAGCCTGCGTCGGTTGGGAAAGGACGGCATGCCTGTTATGAATGGAGACAAAGCAAGGAACGCGTCTACATCCCTGAATCTATGACTCTGCGCACCTCTTCAACAAGTTCTGCCGGTGTCTGAATTCGAATTCCACATGCTTCAGCTACTTCTGGAGTGAAATCTTTCGTATTCAAGGTCACGATTCTGTCCACTTTTGCCTGCATGGCAGCCTCTAGAATTGGGGCATCCTTGCGCTCAATGACTGTATACCATGCTGCCGACGCCTGCAGGTCAGGATCTGGCACGATCTCAATGTCGATGAATACAAGTTGTTCGGCAAGAACAGGCAAAGATCTTGGCAACTTCCGTCGCAAGTTGCGTTCGGCCTCATCTAGCACTTGCCGGGAGACGACCAGTTTCAGCAGCCCAATTTCAGCCATTATCATGACGGCCCGGCTGGCGCCCGAACGTGAGTCTGCTCCCGCTATCAGTACGTTTGTGTCAGCAAAAACCCTAGTCGCCATCCGGATGCTGAAGCCTGTCGCTGTTCCGGCGTTCTTCGGCGGCTCCTTCCAGGAGATCAGCCAACGTAATACCCTCTTCGTCCATTATTTTGCTGAACTGCTCGGCAAGTGACGGAGTCTTGAGGTCAAAAGGAGCAATAACTGCGAATCCATTGAATTTCACCAGCGTAATGACATCACCGGCGCGCGTAGGCCATTCTTCTCTAACACTGAGCGGAATCGTCATCTGACCACGCTCGCGCAGCTTGACAGCAAATGTATCAGGTGTCATCCTTTCCTCCTCAGTCAGAAAATCATATCGGCAGATAGTTTGATTATCGCACGAATCTGATTTGCCGGCAATATCAGTTGCCATGAGCCTCGCTCACCACGTGGATATGAAGATCGCTATTTTCTGGGGAGTCGCCTATACCTGTGGAAGTGGCAACTGCGGGCTGCCCTACCGCCAAAGGTTCGCAATCGTCCATGTCGCGCAGGGTCGGGTTGAAGGCCTGAATCGCAGTGACGAGCAGATAGAAGAAAGCAATGCCGGCTAGGGTGGTGGAGACACCCAGGCGCTCGGTACAGTAGCCGGTAACCACCATGCCCAGCGGCGCGGCCATGAACGCCAGCGCGGACATCATGCCGAAAACCCGACCGCGCATTTCGGCCGGCACTCTGCTTTGCGTCACCGTCATGATGACCGGATTGAGCGGGCCGGCCGCAACACCCGAACAGAACAGCGCGGCCAGCACGATCGGTAGCGGCGGCGCAAGGGACACGATCCAAAACGGGATGCTCACGAGAAGAAAAGCCGTGACGAACGTCCAACGGCGTGAGAAACGGTGAGCAAACGCGCCGTACAGGAGTGTTCCCAGCACTGCGCCGGCGCCGAAGACCGATATCATGAGTCCCAGTTGCGCCGCGTTGCCCAGGAACTGCTTGGCAAAGACCGGCAACACCACGGCGAAGAGCGGCGTGTCCAGGAAATTCGTGATGGCGACGGTGATGACCAGCGTGAGGATCAACCTATCGGCGCGGATGAAGCGCAGCCCATCGCGCAATTCCTGAAGGTAGCCGGTCTCGGCGACGGGGGCTGCCTTGCCGCCTGGTACAGCAACCGCGAACAGGGTTGCCGACACCCCAAACGACAGCGCGTCCAGCCAGAGCACATTCGTGGTCCCCACAATCGTGATCAGCGCACCCGCGATGATGGGGCCGACGAGAAAGGACGCGCGGTGGATCAGTTGTTGAGCCGCGTTGGCCCGCTCCAGCGAAAAGCCGGACGATTCGGCCACGTCCGGCAACAATGCCAGGCGGGCCGTGTTGCCCGGCGCGTCCAGCAGTGCGCTGAAAAACACGAGTAGGAGCAACTGCCAGAAGGCAAGGCCGACGGTGCTGTAGAGTAGCGGGATCAGCGCCACCGTCACCCCGCTGCTGATATCGGCCAATATGCTCATTCGTTTGTGGCCGGCCCGGTCGACGATAGTCCCGCCGAAAAAGGCTGCGATGACGGCCGGCAAGACGGTGAATAGACCCACAAGCCCCATTTTGGCCGGGCTGCCGGTCGTTTCCAGGACAAACCAGGGGATGGCGATGATGGTCAGATTGTTGCCGATGAGCGAAATCGCGTTGGCGATGAGGAAGTAGTACACGCACCCTCCATTGTGATTTCAATACGACGCGATGCACTGGAACCCATCGCAGGGATGGTTGGCCCGACCGGCGGGCCCGCGCCGGACGTTCTCACGAACGTCAATGATATGACGGCCGAGAGCGGCGGAGTGTTTAGTCGAATTCATGTTGAAGGCAGTGCGACGGTGGGCGATTATTCGTGAAGGTGACGGTCTGCCGGGGACACGGCCGGCTCTACCCCACCGCTCAGACTCGGACGGTGTTCTAGGAGCAGGCTACGTTGGAGATCGGGAGAGATTGTGTGCTTGCGCAGAGGAAAGCACGCCCGATTTGGTCGCCGGGATGACAAGGTCAACGCGGGTTTCGCTTGCGGCAGGAGGGCTTCGTCGAGTGTGCGCTGGATCCCGGCTCAACTGCCTGCCGGGATGACAAG
>JBJYXA010000744.1:0-1553 GCA_046259705.1 Caldilineaceae bacterium | reverse complement strand
GTCGCCCCTGAAAAAGCCGGGTTTTCAGAAAGCGGATTCCAGCGGTTGGCCTGCGAACAGCAGACGAGGCATCGCCGTCGAGGACTCGCGATGCGGGGCACCTCGACTGAAGCGGCGTCGCGGAGCGAAGTCGGCGCCGCAAAGAGCCGACTCCACAGCCAGATGATTAGCGCTGACTCATAATGCCGCAGCAGCTTTAGCAGGTTCGATCCGGCCGCGGCCAGCACGGCGTTGATCGCGTCCCCGATCAGGCCTTTCAGGAAGCAGCGTTTCATCCGATGATCGCTCTTCAAGTGGCCGATCTTCGGTTCCACGGCACTCCGCCTCTTACGACGTTTGTATTTCGTTCGCGTCAGCCCGCGAAGACTGCTTCCAGCCAGATGCACTGTGGCGTCGCCCTCATAACCGTGCCCTCGGTACCCCTTGTCGACATAGGCATCCGTCACTTTCACGCCGGTCATGCATTCGACCGTGGTCAGTGCGGCGCTCAGCGTGTGACCGTCGTACGGATTGCCCTCACACAGATCAACACCCACGATCCAGTTGCCGCGGTTGGTTGTGGCCACTGAAATCTTCTGGCCGAACTCGTACCGCTTGTGGGCTTTCCCTTTGCTGATGCACTGCACCTCCGGTTCGTGCAGGCTGTACAGTTTTTTGTGGTCGGACGGTTGTTGAGCGTGCAGCCGTTCGCACAGTTTCAACAGCGTTTCCAGCGACTCGTCCGGTTGTGGAACCTTACGGCGGAGATCGCGAATCACGCGGCCCAGCCACGTTCGCAATCGCTTCAGTTCGCGGCGCATCCGCCGGAACTGTCGGGCGTGAGCGTAGCGCCCTGCTTTGACGGCCGCCCGCTTCGCCACGCGGACGTACGTCTGACGCAACTTCACACCGCGTCGTTGGGCGGCCCGTCCGAGTTTGAGGATCGCCGTGTGGTACAGCTTGGAATCGGTCGGGAACGCAATGTTCTTTTCCTGCACGGTCGTGTCGACGTTGACTTGCGCCAGTTCCTGCTTCGAAATCTGTTTCTCGTGCAACGCCAGCGAGATGGTCTCCTGCAGCAGTTCGGCCAGCTTCTCCGCGCCGACGCGTTGTCGCCATTTGGTCAGCGATGTCGGATGCAGCGGCGCTTCGTGCTGCATCGTGTCGTAGCCGCAAAAATACTGCCAGTAGGGATTCTCGACCCAACGCTCCAGCAGCGACTCATCGGATTCGTTGAAGGCGTGTTTCAGATAGTGCAGTCCGACCAGTAGCCGAATCGCTTTGGCGGGTGCCCCGGTGTCGGGACAGTAGCAGCCTTCCAGGGCCAGATCGAAGCGACTCCAATCGATCTTGTTAGCCAGGATGTAAAGCGGATGCTCGTGATTGAGCAGTTGCTCGAAGTGCGCTCGAAACAGGTCCAGCTGGCTGGAATTGGGTCTCGGAGAGGGCTTCATGCCGACCTCAAATTGCAAGGAAACGGTCCGTCACGTTCCAATTGCCTGCAATTCTAACCACGGCCAAAATGAGATCCAGACTACAATCCTTGAGTCAAATCAATTCTTCTGGGACGACTA
>JBJYXA010000743.1:0-2748 GCA_046259705.1 Caldilineaceae bacterium | reverse complement strand
CTTTCCTGGGCACTTGCACGTCTGTTCTATATGCACAGATTATAGCAGAGTGGTGGAGGCATCCGAAACGGCCGTGGACGATCGATAGGCACGGCCAAGTCGTCCGTCTGTTCACCGTCCGGCGGCGGGATGCTACGGACACATACTCTTGTTCCGATGCCAGGCGTGAAGTTTGACCTTTCGCCACAAAGCTGATATAACCTAGTCCTTATTGTTAGAAAAGTAGCTCTCGGTATCGGCGGCCAGGATTGCAGAGTATTTGCGCCGACAGACTTTTTCGTGCCAGTCGAGGTCTGACCGATGCGGTACCCAGGAGGTAGCAATGTCACGTGAGGAGTTCGTAGTCCAGGAACAGCAGAAACTGCTCCACGATCGCGAAGATGTCGTTGCGCAGTTGAGCCATCTCAAAGAGTACATGCTTGCCGAGGTTGACGTGGAGCCTGACGAAGGTGATGCGGAGATCGTCGAGCGTGAGAAGAATGCCGTACTCATCGGCGTGCTCGAACGCAAGCTACAGGACATCGACGCCGCCCTGCGTTCCATCGACAAGGGCCAGTACGGCATATGCCAACGATGCGGTCAGGAAATTGAGACCGGTCGTCTTGAGATCAAGCCTGATTCCACGCTGTGTGTGAAGTGCCAGAGCGAAGTCGAACGACTCGCACGAAGAGGACGTCCCGTTCGCTGATACCCGTTTCATTGGCCATTGACCTTTGCTGGCGCATGCGAAGGTCATAGCCTTCCCGCAGATTCACAACCGAATCATCACTCCGTCTACGAGGGGCCCTCCCGTGACCGCCAACGTCTACCCGTCCTCCCACCCCCTGGTCCAGCACAAACTCACGTTGCTTCGCCGCGCCGAGACTGAGTCGAAGAAGTTTCGCGAGGTGATTAGCGAATTGGCTTCGATCCTTGTCTACGAAGCCATGAGGGATGTGCCCTTACGTGAAAAGGTCGTGCGCACACCGCTGACCGAGATCGTTGGCTACGAAATGGCCGAGGACGTCGGGCTAGTGCCCATTCTGCGCGCCGGTCTGGGCATGGTAGAGGGCGCGTGGTCGCTGTTGCCCCAGGCGGAGGTATGGCACCTCGGTCTGTACCGGGACGAGCGCACACTGCGGCCGGTGGAGTACTACAACAAGCTGCCCATAGCACCTACGGTCGAGCTCTGCCTGATACTCGATCCCATGCTGGCCACGGGAGGTTCGGCTATCGCCGCCGCCGATATCCTCAAGCGTTGGGGCGTGTCGCGCATCAAATTCGTCGGGCTGATCGCAGCGCCCGAGGGAATTGCCGCCTTTCACGCCGCGCATCCGGACATCGACATTCATCTCGCCGCGGTGGATGAACGCCTCACCACCGACGAGGACGAGTTCCCCGCGGGCTTCATCTGGCCGGGCCTGGGCGACGCCGGCGACCGCCAATTCGGCACCGCGTAAAGGCAGGAAACCTGGGACGCAGATCTTTGCCGATTCTGCGGATCACCGCTGACTCTTACGGCAAGGACACCCTGTCCACCGGATAGTGATTCACCCGCCGCATTACGTGCCTTCTGCACCGGACTCTGCGCCGCAGTTGCGGTTGCTGGCGATTACCTCAGCAAATCGTCAGCATTCATGTATCGGCGGCCGGGACCGTCAGGGAGTCAACAGCGCGCCGCCTGCGTTCGCCACCCTGCTGCCTCTCTGTTCCGGCGATTCGCCCGTTTTTTTTCAGTAAACCTTACTGTCCATCGGCCAGAGCGGTCTTGACGAACGCGCAGATTTCATCCAGGGCCTCAGTCGCCTCGGGGAAGAGCGGAGCCATCAGCGGATAGCAATGCACCATGCCCTCGCCGGCGCGGAACGTGACATCCACGCCGGCAGCCGTGGCCTTCTCTGCAAATAGGCGGCCGTCGTCGAACAGCTCGTCGTCCTCGCCCGCATTGATGAACAAGGGCGGCAACCCGTCAAGATCGCCGAAAAGCGGCGAAATGAGCGGCTGATCTGCCGGCTGATCACCCGCGTAATGCCGGCTGAAGACAAGCCACGAATCCGTTGGCGCCACCGATACCCGTCCCTTAGTCCGATAGGATGCACTGGAACAGGTAAGGTCAGTCCACGGCGAGATTGCGACAGCCGCCGCCGGCAGCTCAATCTTCTGTCCCTTCAGCGCCAGCATAAGCCCCAACGTCAATCCACCACCTGCCGATTCACCGGCCACGACAATCTTGTGCGGGTCCCGGCCGTTCTCCAGCAGCCAACGATAGACGGCTACGGAATCATCCAGCGCGGCCGGAAAGGGATGCTCGGGCGCCAAGCGGTATTCATAGTGCAGCGTTCTCACCCCGCAGCCATGTGCAATCTTGGCCACGAAACTGCGGTGGTCGGTCAGCGAGCCGGACACATAGCCGCCGCCATGGACATAAAGGATCATGGCATCTGCATCCGCTTCGAGAGGAATTATCCATTCGGCGGGCAGGCCAATGCCTTCTTCGGCGGCGACGTCCACGCCGGCGGGCAGTTTCCCGGCACGGGCAGCGCCTTTTTCGCACATAGCCCGAAAATCGTCGATCGAGGTGTTCATATCGAAGACCTCTTTGTGCAGTTTGCCCCTGAGTAGATGCCGATTGCGCATCACGAAATTCAAGCTTCTGCTCTTCAAGCTTGGCATGGTTCCAACGCTGGCTTTCTGGATGTAGGTGAATTCGAGTGTTTCGAAACTATTGTGAATTAGGCTATCCCAGAAGGATGAATTTCACCAATAGTA
>JBJYXA010000742.1:0-2746 GCA_046259705.1 Caldilineaceae bacterium | reverse complement strand
CGGTGGCGCCGAAGAACACGTGGGTCAGATGCGCCCCGATCAGCCGCCGCCAAGGGGCGAGCCACAGCGCCAGCGCCAGACACAGCAGATACAGGATCAGCGCGGTGTCGATGGCGAAGGGCGAGAACAGCGCGGGGTCGAGGGTCATGGCAGGTCAGTGGTGCTCCGACATCCCATCTTACGTCGGGTTGCGATGGCGGAACACAAACTGCTCCCCCGATGAGCTGGGAGGCGGTTTCAGACATAGCTATAACGGGATTGATGCGACGACCGCTGGTGCGGCCCTAAGGGCATCAACTTGGCCGTGCTCTGACGACTACGGGGAGCCCAGAAGCGGCCTACGCTGTGGCTTGTGCCGGCGCGGCTCAGGCTCGATAACCTGGCTTCTGATTTGGAGCCGAATGCCACATCGGGGTTAGCGGCAGTGCACGTGGCCCGAGGCGGCGTTCAGCACTGTCGACCCGCTTTCACCACTGGAGCAAGAATCGCGTGTCAAGGACGCAGACACTCGTCGCTACTCAATATCGGACGCTTGAGCACGAATATCAAAGCGCTTCATCTCTATCTCGCATGTGTCTTAACCATTCATTAATATCTTCTGGAGGCAGTGGCGGGCAATAATGAAATCCTTGAACAAAGCGACAGCCTAAATCTTCTAGTTCCTCAGCAATTTGCTGGTTTTCTACACCTTCGGCTACAACTGGAATCTCTAACTCTTCACCCAATTCGATGATCTTGGCTATGATGGCGCGCTGAGCAGAATCCGTTGCGACCCGACCAACTGCAGTCGACTCAATATTGATGGAGTCAACAGGGAAGTCGCGAAGCGTCTGGACGGGGTATCGACTGGCAAACCTGTCGAGGGTAATAACGATTCCGAGGTCTTTAAGATCATCCAGCGCTTCTGGTATTAGTTCGTCCTCGAAAACCAGCCCAGCATTTATCTCAAATTCTATCGATGCTGGCTTCGCTTCTGTTTCCTGTAAGATTTTCCGTATACGGGTCACGAATCCTTTTTGCCTAAGTTCGGACGCCGAAACATTCACGCTAACCCGGTTCGGGGCTATACCCACGTCCTCCCACTCTTTGTACTGTCTGCAGGCCTGACGCAACACCCATTCAGTGACGTCAGAGATCAAGCGCTTCTCCTCGAGAACCGAGAGGAAGCAACTCGGCAAAACCAAGCCTCGTCCATTGTGATTCCATCGCAGTAATGCTTCAGCACCGATTACCCGACGCGTCGCCAAGGTGATCTGAGGTTGGTAGTATAAGACGAATTCGTCTTGACCGAGCGCATGGCGGAGATCCTGTTCGAACCCGAGGCGCCTGAGCGCCTCTGCTTCCAGATCGCTCGTGAAATAGTGGAACATGTTGCGGCCTTGCTTTTTCGCTTGATACAACGCAAGGTCAGCAGCCCGCAAAAGCGTCTCCACCTCATGGCCATCGTTTGGATAGAGCGCGATGCCAATGCTAGTACTAATCGTCAAAGGAAGATCGTTGAACTCGAGCGGGGCAGAAACGTTGCCAAGTATTTGCTTCGCAATTCCTGCTGCATCGAACGCGGAATTAAGGTTCTCCAGAATAATCGCAAACTCGTCTCCATGGAGACGAGCCACGGTGTCGCTGGCTCGGACCGATACCCGCAGTCGCTTAGCCACTTCGACGAGCAAGCGATCACCGCCATCATGCCCATATCGGTCGTTGATCGCTTTGAAGTTATCCAAGTCCAGCATCAAAACGCCGCACAGGCCGCTGGATCGATCCCCCCGCAGTAAGACTTGGTTCAATCGGTCATAAAACAGCGACCTATTGACAAGTCCATCGATCGTATTCCCCCCGACGGACGCACTTGATTCCCTCCGCGCGGTGTTAGCCTGCTTGGAGCCCGACTCAGCGATCTGCTTTGCTATTTGACGGGAGAGCGTCAGTAGAACCGGTGAATTAGCATTCTCCACCCAATCTATTAGGTCTCCTGTCTGTATTTCTCTAAAACCGTACGGTGGAGGGACGTCATCGATTTGAATTGAAACCAATCGGTTTGTCGCGGCGGCGACCTCTGCTTCTTCGATCACATGTTTGGCTTGCGCTGAATGCTTCGACCAAATGACGACTACGCACCTAGCTGTTTCAAGGTTCTTGGTTACAGTCTCGCGGAAGTGGGAGCCCGAAGGTACATCGGGTCGATCTTCGAAAACCGTCCATCCCTGCGAGTTAAGCGATTTGGCAATGCTATGGACGCGATCCAAATCCTCTGCTGCATAGCATAAAAATATATCTTTCACCCTTAATCCTCCGGTGCACGCGTAAAGAGCTAAAGTGTGCTGACTAGAATTGTTCGTGATGCGAGGCGGTTATTGCGTTCAGCCACTGGTAAATTGAGTAAAGGTAAGTGTACCTAAGTCTTTTCTTGGGGCTTTTCTCCATAGAGTTGGTGGTTCGCGAATCGTTGCGTCGCTAGGCATCCGTAAGCCTTCCTTCCGAATAGGTACGGGAACTCGGACAGCTAGCGGACAAGCCTTTGTGCGTAACTTGGCGCTGGCGTCGCAACTCCAGCGTTAGGCGCGAGCGTTACCGGCAGGCGCCTCGGCCCCAGCGACAGCGTCCAGTTACTTTGCAAAGACTACCGCTCGCAGTCTGCGCTTATGGCGGGTCTGTCGGAACGTCTTAGGGGCCGTGAAGCTTCATGATCTTACACCGGTCGCGCTGGCGGAACACCAACGTCTGGGGGTGGTGACCGGCGCTGCGC
>JBJYXA010000741.1:0-1631 GCA_046259705.1 Caldilineaceae bacterium | reverse complement strand
TAAGGGGATTGGTGATCGTAACCACCCGTTACGTTTATGAATCTGGTTTCCGTACCGGATCAAACCTCAGCGACCTCGCCTTCACCCACAAGTAACCGACGCGCAACCGCTACGAAGCCAAGCGCCGCCGCCGGCATGATCACAGCATAAATCAACGCCGCGACGGCGAGGTCGGGCCGCTGCAGGATGTTGAACGTGATCGCGAACGCCAGCGCTAAGTTCTGCACACCGACTTCGAATGTGATCGTCACGACCTGTGGCATTGGCAGGTTGAAAACCTTCGCGGCGCCATAGCCGAAACCCATGGTGACCAATGTCATGACGATGACGAGTGGACCGGCTGTCATGAAATGGGCGAGCAAGTCTTCGTAACTCGAAATGATGCCCAGGAGTAGAACGAACAGCATCAGGTACAGCACCAATTTGCGGACGGGTTCGACCGCACGCTCGGCCGGTTGCGGGAAGAAGAAGCGAAAGATCATGCCAATGCTCAGAGGCACCAGCGTAAATGTCGCCAAGCTAACTAACATGCCGGTAGGGGAAATCTGCGTGACCGCACCTTCGCCGAAGAACAAGTCAAAGGCTAAGTCGATGAAGAACGGAATCGTGAACACCGTGACGACGCTCGTGATCGCTGACAAGGTAACGCACAGCGGAACGTCCGCCCGGGATGCGAAGGTATAGGCGTTCGCGGTCACTCCGCTCGGGCACGCGGCAAGAATGACGAGACCGACTGCAATGGCCGGGGGTGCGCCGAATAGTAATGACAGTCCGAACGCGGCAGCCGGCAGGCCGGCGAGCTGGGCTAGCAAGCCGATCGTGACCGCCTTGGGAAAGACGATGACGCGTTTGAAGTCCGCGGGGGCGAGGGACAAACCGAGCCCGACCATGACCAGCCGCAGCACCCAGGGGATGACCTCGGCATTGATGTATGCGGCTTCTTCGCTCAGCGCTTGTAACAGCTCTACCATGATTGTCCCCTGCCCGTACGTTTACCGAGCGATCGCAATTTTTGTTCTGCCAAAGAGAGATCGGTCAAGAATCTTGGTCGCGCTGTTCGCGCCAAATGCCGAGGTGTGTTTGCAGCCCCCGGTCTGATGCGCTGAAGAGCACTGATTCTTCCGCCGCGGAAAATGCATGGGGGCACCAGCAGGGAATCGTGAACACGTCGTTTGGTCCGTAGGAGAAGACTTCCCGCGCGTCGTCTGTATCCACGCTCACCGATCCGCTGCCACTCACGACGCAGTAAATGGCGCCATCACTGCTGCGGTAGCTCGCTCCGTCGAAACCGCTAGGTAGCAGCTGAAGAAACGCAGAGATGGTTGGCGACACACTCCTACCTGTCGTTGGGTCGATGTACTCCATCTTGAGACCGTAGCTCGAGTCCAATTCACTGTGGGTTTTCATTTTCTCCAAAGCGTCACGGGCCGGTTCGAACGGATAGCGCAGTGGCGATGGTTCGTTCCGTGGCGCGCCGCCCAGGGGTGCCATATTCGCGCTGTAATGACGCGATGCCGCGCGCTGTGGCACGCGTTGTTCCGGGTACGGCTCGACGAACCTCGAACCTATCGCGCGGATGAGCGGAATATCGAGGACGTCTAGCCAAATGACGGGGCTATCCCCTTCGTGGC
>JBJYXA010000740.1:0-7689 GCA_046259705.1 Caldilineaceae bacterium | reverse complement strand
CACGCCTCGGCAAGATCCGGCTGCAGATTGGCGACGTCTTGCTCCTCCAAGGCCCATCCGAAACCATGGCCAGCACGCTTGCGGAACTGGGGTGTCTGCCTCTCGCCGAGCGAAGCTTGAAGATCGGGCGGCCGCGCCGCTTGCTCTGGGCGGGCGTCATCTTCATGCTGGCGATCGCCGCCACGGTGACAAATCTTCTCCCGGTCCAGATTGCCTTCGTTGCCGGTGCCGTGGCCGTGGTGCTTGCCGGGATCGTGCGGCCGGGCGAGATCTACGACAGTATCGATTGGCCTGTGATCGTCCTGCTGGGAGCCATGATCCCCGTCGGTCAGGCTTTGGAGACCACGGGTGGCGCCGCCCTGATTGCCGATGGCATGACAGCGCTCGGCAGGGATCTGGCGCCGGTTTGGATGATCGCCTTGCTGCTGGTCGGGACGATGTTCGTTTCCGACGCCATCAACAACAACGCGACGGCCGTCCTCATGGCCCCCATCGGCTTCCAGCTGGCGGAGCGGCTTGATGTGAGCCCCGACCCGTTCCTGATGGCCGTCGCGGTCGGCGCGTCCTGCTCATTCCTCACGCCGATTGGACATCAGTCCAATACGCTGGTCATGGCCCCGGGGGGCTATCTTTTCGGAGATTACTGGCGCCTGGGGCTGCCGCTTCAGGTCGTGATCGCGATCGTCGCGATTCCCATGATCCTGCTCGTCTGGCCCCTCTAGCGGAGGCGCGAGGGGCGGCGATTTCGTCAACCAGATCAATGGTCGGAGTGGCAGGATTTGAACCTGCGACCCCCTCGTCCCGAACGAGGTGCGCTACCAGGCTGCGCTACACTCCGCTTCGACCAGAGACTTTGGCTGGAAGAGGACCGTATATAGACGGGGCCGGGCCGGGCCGCAACAACGAGGTGGCGGGTCCTGCGCAAAGTTTTTTGAGGCCGCACAGGCCGATCCATTGCCGAGCGGGCCCGATGCTGGTAGGACGGCGAACCGCGCCGCCCTCCATCGGGGCCGGTGGTCGAGCCGGTTGGTTCGCCAGGCTAAGGGGCGGCTTCCAAACAAGCGTGATGGGGCGTGGCCAAGCGGTAAGGCAACGGGTTTTGGTCTCGTGATCCCAGGTTCGAATCCTGGCGCCCCAGCCACAACTAAGTCATTGATATAGAAGTGTTTTTTGTCTCTAGGCTGCGTCGAGTTTCTCGCGCATTCGGGGCGTATTCTGGCGCCTTAGAGCCCTTTTGAGGGGGCAGAGACTGTTCTTCGCTGAATCCGCTCGCGTTCTGACACGAAAGTCTCTCGAGCGGCATTTGGGGGTCAACATTGTCCCCGACGACGCCCCAGGAACAGCTCGTTAGGCGACAGAACTGGTCTATGAGGCCTCGTCCGGGTCAGGCCCCTGCAGTGAATCCAAAATGCGAACCAGCTCTCCTACACGGCCTGAGGGAAGAGACCGGAATTCATTCACAAGAGCCTCATCATTCGTCATCCAGGTATGCGCTTCTAGAAGCTCGTGCTCTGTGGCCTCCGAGGAGCGGTCTCCGAATTAAATATTGCGGCGCCTATTCTGCCGCCTGCATGTCGTCGATGCCATTCTCTGTCATTTCGCCAAGCTCGTTTAGAAAGGCTTGGGCATCCCTTAGATCAGCTGTCTGGAATCCTTCGGCAAACCACGCAAGCGTATTGGTCAGCAGTTTGCGGGCCTCAATTCCCTTACCCTGATGCTTCCATAGTCGAGCAAGGCTCAAAACTGCGCGAAGCTCCAGCGACTTTGCGTGCTGGCGACCTGCGATCTCAAGTGCACGCTGAAGACAGGCTTCCGCCTCAATCGGGTCACTAGGTGATTTAATGAGCAGCAACTCCCCATTGAGCCGCAGCAGCTCAGCCTCATAGTAGTGCTCCCCAGTTTTCTCCACGAGTGCCATGGCTTCGAGCAGTACGCTTAGTCCTTCCTCTGGCTGTCCAGCTTTCATGTGGGCTTCAACAAGCGAAGTCAGTAGATGCGGCAATTGGAATGCCGCACCAGTGGCTCGGTAGCGTTCGAGCCCCTGACGGATGTCCTGTATTCCTTGCTCGGCTTGTCCCTCGTTTACCAACGCCCAGCCACGCATGATCGGTCCAACACCGAGTACGAGCGCAAACCCATGTTCGGTAGCCATTTTGATGGCAACCTGAATCCGCTCGCGCAGCACCTCCCACTGACCTGTAAACTGACGTACGAGGCTGTCCCAATAGAGCGAACGAGCTTGGGTGTATAGATTGGCCACCTGTTTTGCGAGAGGTTGCGCTTCGTCGGCCCTCTTTAGCGCCTGATCAGGATAGCCGAGCAACCATAGTGTCCAAGCCAAATACTCAAGGCAACACACACAGGGATCTAGGCCGCCATATGTTGAACCCAGTCCTTTGTGCTGCTCGGGATCATACGCGCTTATGGCTTTCTCGAGATGCTCTCGGGCAGAGAGCAAGTCACCAGAATAAAATGTGCTTAGCCCAGCCGCGAAGTCAGCCTCGAGAGCGAGCTCTGGATCGCCAGTGGTTTGCGCCACGGCAAGAATTTGCTTTGTCAGCTCGATCGCAGACTCATGCTCGGCCCGCACCATATGGTACATCCATAAACCCCAGAGGACCGGGAACAGGTGCGTTATGTCCTTTAGCTCTTGGCAGAGCTCTCGGGCTCTTAGGTATGCCTTGCCCACAGCTGGAGCGGCATAGCCCTTTGTGGCCATTAGGGCGGGCCCGAGGCTGGTCAGCAAAGTCAGTTCTAGTTTGGCCCGCTCGATTGTTTCGGGGAGAGTAAGGAGTACACCGAGACCCTTCTCGAGGTGGCCCACCGCTTCCTGATCTGCAAAGCGATGGACGGCAAGTTGGCCAGCCTTTAGCCAGTATTCAACTGCCGTTTGAGGAGAATTGGCCTCAGTGTGGTGGTGCGCCAATAGCTCCGGCTGGTTCTTCACTGCCTCTGGAAAACGTGTTTCCAGAATGTCTGCCACTTGGCGGTGACATTGCTCTCTTGTTCGCTTAAGTAGTGACTGATAGGCCGCATCCTGGATGAGCGCGTGTTTGAAGATGTACTTTGCTCGTGGCGGGAGCCCCCGTTGATAGAGAAGCTCGGCCTCAACAAGTTGTCTTAACCCGTCCTCGAGGCGGGAATCATCCATCGGCGCAATGGCCCTGAGCATATCGTAGTCGAACTCGCGTCCGATCACGGCACCAAGCTGAGCCACCTCGCGCAACTTCGGCAACCTATCGAGCCGAGCCGACAGGGACTCCTGGAGGGTGGCCGGGATCGCGACCGTCGAGAGTGGGCCGGTTAAATCGTAGCGACTAGCTTCTTCCCGCAGTAGACCAGATCCGAGGATCGCCTTGGTCAGTTCCTCGGCGTACAGAGGAACTCCATCGCTCTTCTCGACGATATGCCGAACTACTTCCGTAGGGAGCGCCTTACCACACGCGAGACGGCTAACTATCGCCTCAATATCCGGCTCATCAAGACGACTTAGCGTAATCGGAGTCATATGTGAACGTGTCGGCCACGGCGGGACAAACGCAGGGCGGAACGTAAGCACTATGAGTATGGATGCCGTAGCGGCTTGGTCCATGAGCAGGCCGAGAAGTTCGAGCGTCGTTGGGTCTGCCCAATGGAGGTCGTCCCATAATTGGAATATCGGCCGTCGCTCAGCTTCCTCAAGTGTCCAACGAACCAGCGTATCAAGGGTGCGCTGCTTTTGCTGTTGGGGCGTCAAGTTCAAGGGGTGATAACGCCCAGCAGGTAGATCCAGAGAGAGCAACGCGGCAAATAGCGGTACGACTTCTCCGAGGTCCCAGTCATAATTCGCGAGCAACTGTTCGAGCTTAGCTAGATGCGTGTACGGAGTATCGTCCACCTCCCATTGAGACAGTCGCTTTATATGGTCGATTACGGGATAGAGCGTGCTGTTGGTGTAGTAAGGAGAGAAGCGAAAAGTGGTACGAGAAAAACCATCATTCTTAATCTGGGTGGCCACCGTTTCGGCCAAAGCGGATTTTCCGATGCCCGCCTGTCCGCTGATCAGCACTGCCTGACCGTGGTCACTCTTGCTTTGCGCCCAGCGACGTTCAAGCAGGCCGATCTCTTCGTCGCGGCCGAATAGCTGGCAGTCCTCTGGCGCACCACGTTCTCTTACCTCTGCTTGGTCTTTGACGACTCCAACTACACGCCATGAATGCATAGGCTCGGCCACGCCCTTGAGCTCGAGATCACCTAGGTCCTCATATCTGAACGCCGTCTCAACAAGCATGTGTGTAGCGGCGCCAATGACTATTGTGTTCGGCTCCGCAACGGCCTGCAAGCGCGCAGCAATGTTCGGCGTTTCACCAATGCCCGTCGTCTCCTTCGGAGAATCTTCACCAATTCTTTCGCCTACCACGACGAGGCCGGTATCGATGCCAATCCGCACGCTAGGCTTGATTTCACGGTCGCCCTCTAATTCGAATTCAGCCAATGCGTCAATGATGCCAAGACCGGATAAGACAGCTCGCTCGGCGTCATTCTCATGGGCCTTGGGATAGCCGAAATAGACAAGAATGCCGTCACCCAAAAACTGGGCGATATGACCATCGAATGATTTTATTACCTTGGCGCATAGCGCTTGGACGCCATGAATGATTTCCTGGAGGTCTTCTGGATCCAACTTGGTCGACAGTTCAGTTGATCCCACGAGATCACAAAACATAACCGTCAACTGCCGGCGGCTCTCGGTCGGTACAATCTCGGCGGACGGCTCTTCCGGCTGTGGTCGTTCAATCGTCTGTGGTGGCGCGCGTACCTCGTCCACTTGGGATGTAGTAAGACGGTTCTGAACCGGGATCTCAGACTGCTCGGCCCAGATCAGAACGCCATCCTCATCCTCAATCGCACATCGCTTTGCGCGCACAAGTTCGAACTTTAAATCTTCCAAGCATGCCTTATCGAGGTCAAAGAACCGGGCGAGTGCGCGGCACGAGATACGTTTCTCACGATGAAGCAGCGCGGTCGCCAGCGTAACTAGCTCAAGGAATCCCATCATGGACTCCTTGAGTGAGGCTAAGGAAGGCTTCTTCAGGAAGAGAGCGGCCCCTCGCCGCCAAAAGTTGGCACGGGTGCCCGATGCAAAATGATTGGGCCAGTCGGCTTCTCACGGAATAGGTTCTGACTGCGGCACACATCGCCCCTGTTGCTCCCCGGCAGTGAGGAGGCGCCGTATCGAGGCAAATAGGTGGGACCGGCAACACAGCCTTGGTCTCCTTCCCGCACGCATACTATTACTATAGTGCAAGTGATGGCTGAGGTAACACAAAAATCATTGTAGCAAAAAATCAAGAAATCGAGCGATTGTACACTTACGCGGTGGGGCGGCGAGCTCTGCTCGACTCGAACAACTGTGACGCAAGGCTATTCGAAGGTAGCGCCTGCTCAAGTCGCTTTTGCCCTCGAAAAGAAATGAGACCGACCTATTCGCCAGTTGCCTCGTGGACCAAGGAAGCGAGTCGATCCATGTCCTTGATTAGGAGTGTGTCAGCCCGACGTTCGACGATGCCAATTTTCGCGAGACGAGTGAGTTCGCGTGTAACGGCCTCGCGGTGAGTGCTGACGCGACTAGCAATCTCTTGGTGAGTAGGCACGGGGGCGATGTGTGCGCCCTCGCTATCGCAGGCCGCTAGGCTTGCCTGCCGCAATAGCTCCGCCTGAATCCGGTTATTGACCGCAAGAGTGCTGAACTCGTAGACGCGCGTCGTTAGCCTTCGGATCGTTGCTACAAGCTGGCGTATTAGTGTTTCTGCGACTTTGGACTCGGATCGCAGCAGATTGCGGAAGGCCGAAGCTGACATCGATGCGATGAGGCAGCCTGTCTTTGCCTCCACACTCGCGGATCGTGAGCCCAAATCGATTGCTGGATATTCGCCGAACATTTCGCCGGGACCTAAATTATGAAAACTCACGGCCTTGCCCGACAGTGAGTAAATAGTAACGCGTGCCTCTCCTTCAATAATGAAGAAGACGTCGTTGCTGGCATCGAGATAGTCAATGATGGGGGCTTCCGGCTCGTAGCGCCGCCACGAGCACTGAGATTCAATTTGCCCCAAAGCCGTTTTTGGAAGCTCAGCGAAGAGCCTGATTCCAGAAAGGGAGATTTTGGGTTCGGTCATATGGGGCGTGCCATGTGGCAAATACCACAGCCATTCTCGGGGCGCTGATGCAGAATCTCCTTCAGTTCAAGATGGTCTTGAGCCGGCAAGCCTTGAAAAGGAGATTCCCAATGTTAGCGCTCCGTATTAACCAGCTTTCAAAGTTGGCAGCAGTCGGAAGCCTAGTCGCACTCAGTGCCCTTGGTCTCCCTACACATGCTGATCGTGTAGTAGCAGCAGAAATCCACGGCGGGGTTCACCCGTCACCAGCTGTAATCCTACAGGTGCTTAAATCATTCGACAATCCGGAAGGCGCGATCTTCAGCGCCGACGGCAGCCATGTGTTTATCTCTAACTCAGCTGAGGCAGGTGATCTGTCAGAGAGCTTTGGTTGGGTCGAGGGGGCCGGCTACATCAGCAAACTGAAAGTGAGAGCTAATGGCGAATTGTCGATGGTCAACAAGCGGCTTATTGAAGGTCTTACGGCGCCACTCGGAATGGGCGTCCTTCCGGTAGCTACCAAAAAGTTCCCGGCCGGTACCATCTTCCTATGCACTGGCTCGGCGCCGTTTGTCGACACAAATGGCCAGGTAGTCGAAGATCCAGGCCGCATGCGTAGTAAACTTCTGGCGTTTAATGACGCCGGTCAAGTGCTCGGCGAGATCGATACAGGACAGGGTTCTGAATTCGAACAAATCAATGGCAGCCCGATTGTCCTCATCAACGCCCTGGGTTTTGATGCGCATGGCAACCTTTACGTGACTGACTCTGCAATCGGGGGCGATCAGTTCGATCCCCCGTTTGAAGCTAAGGGTGGTCTGTGGATGATTCCGCACAACGCGCTTGATGCTCTCGCAGACGGAGTGAAGCCAGCGGACCCGCCGGTTTTTACAGCGATCCCTGGCAACCCCGACGGGGTTGAGGTCTCGCCGGTGGACGGTAAGGTTTACGTCAACACTGTTGGAGCATTCGCTGGGCTAGCCGATCCGGCAAACGGTGGGATTTACGCGCTTACCAAGGAGGACATCGCTAACAAAAAGGTGGGTCAGCTGATTGATGGTGATCTCGGCGCGCTCGACGGCCTAGACTTCACCGCTGATGGCTTAATTCTGAACGCTCAGATACGTGGCGATATTCCCGGCAAGATTACAATCAACTGCGAAGGTCAAATTGCTACTACGCTCGTACTACAGCCGAGTGGCACCATGTCCAACCTGACTGGACCAGCCGATATAGCGGTCCGGCGCAACGCCAATGGTGCGCAGCTGGTTGTGATCCCGGAACTCTACGCTCGCGATACCACTCCTGGTGACGACGAGGTAACCGTAGTGGCGCTGCCGGCACAATTCGATGCGGCGTGCGCCCTTGATATGGCAAGCTTGAATTAATGTACGCAGTGCTTCCGAGCATTCAGCAGTGGTCAATACCTCTGGCTTAACCAGACTTAAATCCCCGGCGCTTCTCTACCTGCGCCGGGGTTCTCTTGTCCGGTCTTGAACGGTACAGCAAAAGCTAGTGCCGCCGTGTTCCAGGAGGGCAATTCCCTGTTTCC
>JBJYXA010000739.1:0-2597 GCA_046259705.1 Caldilineaceae bacterium | reverse complement strand
CTGCGGCCTCCTCGGGCTCGAGAAGCCAGTTCTGTCACCCTATCGAGGCGCTCCTTCTCCCGAAGTTACGGAGCTATTTTGCCGAGTTCCTTAGCCATAGTTCTCCCGATCGCCTTGGTATTCTCTACCTGCCCACCTGTGTCGGTTTTGGTACGGGCACACACCTGAGCTCGCTAGAGGTTTTTCTCGGCGGCAGAGGATCGGCGGCTCGCCAGCAGATGCCGGCTGACATCACGTCTCAGACTTATATGGCCTCCGGATTTTCCTAGAGACCGTCCTACGCGCTTGTCCGTGGTCTACCAACGCCACGGTCCGCTTACCTTTCCGCGTCACCCCATTGCTCAAACGCTCGGTGGTGGCACTGGAATATTAACCAGTTCTCCATCGCCTACGCCTTTCGGCCTCGGCTTAGGTCCCGGCTAACCCTGAGCTGATTAGCATTGCTCAGGAAACCTTGGGCATTCGGCGGGCGAGTTTCGCACTCGCCTTTCGTTACTCATGCCAGCATTCTCACTTCCCAAGCCTCCACGGCTGGCTTACGCCGCCGCTTCGCCGGCATGGGAACGCTCGCCTACCGATCCAGCGACACGAAGTCGCAAGGATCCCGTAGCTTCGGTACGTGACTTGAGCCCCGTTGGATTATCGGCGCGTGAACACTTGACCAGTGAGCTATTACGCACTCTTTCAAGGATGGCTGCTTCTAAGCCAACCTCCTGGTTGTCTGTGCACTCGCACATCCTTTCCCACTTAGCCACGATTTAGGGACCTTAGCTGATGGTCTGGGTTGTTTCCCTCTCGGCTACGGAGCTTAGCCCCCGCAGCCTGACTCCCGCGTTCTTGACTGACGGCATTCGGAGTTTATCTGAGGTCGGTAACCTTTAGGGGGCCCCTAGCCCAAACAGTGCTCTACAACCGAAAGTAAACACGCGAGGCTATACCTAAATATATTTCGGCGAGAACCAGATATCTCCGGGTTTGATTAGCCTTTCACTCCGATCCACAGGTCATCCCCTCCGTTTTCAACCGAAGTGGGTTCGGGCCTCCACGAGGTCTTACCCTCGCTTCACCCTGCCCATGGATAGCTCACCCGGCTTCGGGTCTACAGCATGCGACTAAAGCGCCCTATTCAGACTCGCTTTCGCTACGGCTCCGCTCTCGCTTAACCTTGCCGCATACCGTAACTCGCTGGCTCGTTATGCAAAAAGCACGCCGTCACGGCCACGAGGGCCGCTCCGACCGCTTGTAAGCACACGGTTTCAGGTTCTATTTCACTCCCCTCCCGGGGTGCTTTTCACCTTTCCCTCACGGTACTAGTCCACTATCGGTCACCAGTTAGTACTTAGCCTTGCGGAGGTGGTCCCCGCAGATTCCTACCGGATTTCACGTGTCCGGTAGTACTCAGGAACTGGTTAAGGAAGAGACCGACATTTCGTCTACGGGGCTCTAACCCCCTGTGGCCCGGCGTCCCAGCCGGTTCGACTATATCGACCTTTTGTAACTTCCCGGATCGCATGCAGACGATCCAAAACCAGCCCTACAACACCACGCAAGCTACGCCTGCACGCAATCACGCAAGCATGGTTTGGGCTCTTCCCCGTTCGCTCGCCGCTACTGAGGGAGTCGAGGTTTCTTTCCTTTCCTCGGGCTACTTAGATGTGTCAGTTCGCCCGCTTACCTTCTCCTAGCCTATGTGTTCAGCTAGGGATGACCAGACATTACTCTGGCCGGGTTGCCCCATTCGGAGATCCGCGGGTCGAAGGCTGTTCAGCGCCTCACCGCGGCTTATCGCAGCCGTCCACGTCCTTCATCGGCTTCTGGTGCCAAGGCATCCACCGTGTGCTCTTAGTATCTTGACAGAAGAACACATTACTTTACTTTCACTATGCAGATTTCAAGGTGCGCGCGGAGCGATGCTCCACCGACGAAAGGAGCCGCGTCTAAGTGTTGGCGCGGTCTTTCAAAACTGAACAGCGTTGCCTCGAAGCGTACGATCAGACGCTTCTGAAACCAGGTCGACATAGCTTCCAGGTTTCCGCATCCACCGGGATCCGACGAGATGTCGGATGCTCACGGCTGATTGGATGCAGACCTGCGGTGTTGGTCACCGCAAATCCCTAGAAAGGAGGTGATCCAGCCGCACCTTCCGGTACGGCTACCTTGTTACGACTTCACCCCAATCACCCAGCCCACCTTCGACGGCTCCCTCCCTTGCGGGTTAGGCCACCGGCTTCGGGTGTTCCAAGCTTTCGTGGTGTGACGGGCGGTGTGTACAAGGCCCGGGAACGTATTCACCGCGACGTTGCTGATTCGCGATTACTAGCAATTCCGCCTTCATGGAGTCGAGTTGCAGACTCCAATCCGAACTGAGACCGGCTTTAAGGGATTCGCTCCACCTCGCGGTATCGCAGCCCATTGTACCGGCCATTGTAGCACGTGTGTAGCCCTGGACATAAAGGGCATGATGACTTGACGTCATCCCCACCTTCCTCCGGTTTGTCACCGGCAGTCTCCGATGAGTCCCCAACTAAATGATGGCAACATCAGGACAGGGGTTGCGCTCGTTGCGGGACTTAACCCAACATCTCACGACACGAGCT
>JBJYXA010000738.1:13501-15466 GCA_046259705.1 Caldilineaceae bacterium | reverse complement strand
GGCTGCGTGGCAGGCTTCACAGCACAAGAAACAGTCGGTATGCGGTTACCACGCGTAATGAGATTCGCAGGTCCTGAACGTGCAGGGAAGAATCTCATCTCACATGATCAGAGATGCTCCGCTCCACTCAAGATGACCATTAGGCCCCTTGGCGAACAACTCACTTAGTAACATTTTGGATGCTAGTACGCGCCAGGTTCAGCAGAACCGCATCGCGTGGATCCGTTCTGGAAGGATCGGCGAAGAGGATGCGAGACAAGGTTCGTGGCACCGTAGAGGAGGTCCAGCCGACGATGATCCAAGCGCTCATACGGAACTTGTCCGACCGGTTCATGGCGGGCATCGATCCCGGCAGCAATCGCGTGCTCGTCTGGTCGCGACTCCAGCTCCATTAACGGTCGACGCATAGCCTACGGCGTCGCTGCGCGTCTTCTGATTCTCACCGAGAAATCATCTCCGCCCCTGTGAATTACCCAGGCCAGAAGAATCGTTAAGCACAACACGATCGCCAACAACGCCAGCGCATACATGCGAAACACGCCGTCCGTGGATGGCCCCAGCGGGTCGATTGGATGCCGCACCACGCCCGCCCCCTTGACGAGGTACCAGACCACACCCGCGGTTACGACATTCAACAGCGCGGTGAAGAGCGCGTCGCTTACCCACCAGGTAAGTACCAGGGCTACCAACGCAAAGCCCAGCACATACGCGCTGGAACGCACGCGCGGCTCGTCCCAGGCAATCCACTGGCCCCAGGCCATCTTGGTGGACACCATGCTTGAGAGTGCGTAGATGATCCATACAGCGACGGCCGTGTTCTGCACGGCCACGCACCATGCCAGCACGTCGTCGCGACGCTTGGCAATCCACACCAGCCCCAACGCACCTGCGACTAGAAATGCATACAGACCCGCCTGCACCAGCACTCCGTGCAGCACCACCACCTTGATTACCGGACCCAACGTCTGCTCGTCGGGCATGGCAATAAGCAGCAAGACGCCGGCCGCGATCAGAATCAGTGCAGCGATCAGTGCGCGTTTGAAGGTCAACACGGTGTGCGTCTATTTGCCTTTACGTATTTCAAGTTGTGAGCGCCAGTAATTGGCAATGTAGTCCGGTAACTCCGCCTCGAATTGACGTGCGGGGTCCGGGTCAGGTGCGAGGAACTCGCGGCGCATGGGCAGCACCCCCGCCCAAACAGGGAGTGCGTAGTCTTCCTCATTGTCGCCTGGCGGTCCCTTGCGCACTTTCGCCGACGCCGACTCGATGTCCACGGCGACGACGGACGTAGCGATCAGCTCCTTCTCCGAGGGCTGCCGGGCATCGGCCCAGCGGCCGGGCATGATGTGCTCGGTGATTGCTTCCAGCGCGGACAGCTTCTCCTCCCGATCGCTGATCAACCGGCCCTTGCCGAAGAGAACGGCCGATCGGTAGTTGACCGAATGGTTGAAGACCGATCGAGCGAGCACAAGCCCGTCGAGCAGCGTGAACGTAATGCACAGCGGTTCGCCCGATTCGACGACCTTCAACATCCGGCTGGCAATGGAGCCATGGACAAGAACGCGGTCGCCCATGCGCCCGTGGTTGGTGGGGATGACATACGGTAAGCCATTCTCCACAAAGCCGACGTGACAGTAGAGCGCTTCGTCGATAATGGCGTAGACCGTGTCGCGGTCGTAATCGGCTCGTTTTGGGGCGCGACGAACTCGGTTGCGCTCTTCGACGGAGAATTCTGTCATACCTTCGCCCTCTTTATGATGGTAGTGTGAAAATGGTGCAATCTCGATTTACCGGCAAACAAATAGGTTGGTCAGATCTGGTATGGCGATTATGCTATCCAATACTGTATTCACCGTGAAGCTTCCTGACGCTTCCTGACGTTTCCGCCGAGCATCATAGCATAGGAGCACCGACGTTATGAGAATACAGAGCAAAGTGGCTCCGGGCTAGTGGGATTACACTACG
>JBJYXA010000738.1:0-13401 GCA_046259705.1 Caldilineaceae bacterium | reverse complement strand
CGGCTCGTGCGGTTCGATCCGCTACGACGCCGAGACCATAGCGCGCATCCGCCGCCAGGAATCTATGGACGCCGCGAACGTCATCGGCGCGGTGTACCATGAGAGCCTGGTCAACGATGGTGAAATATTCTTCGAGGAGAATGCCCTGCGACGGCTGAGTTCCGTACTGCGCGAAGTCGCGCCCGTTATCCTCCTTACGCATCCGCCCCAGGATTACATGGAAGATCACATGAACACCTGCCGTCTGGCATTGACGGCTGCATTCCTGCGCGGCATGCCCAATTGGCGCGCCGATCCGCCCCGAGATAGCGTAGAACAGCAGGTTACCGTTTACCATGCACTGCCCTACGGCCTGCGTGACCCGTTGCGGCGACCGGTAATCCCGGACCTATACGTGGACATCGCTGACGTATTGGATATAAAGAGGGAGATGTTGGCGAAACACGCTAGCCAGAAGGAATGGCTGGATGCGACGCAAGGCGTCCGGTCTTATCTGGACACCATGGTGGAGATGAGCGAAGAGGTCGGCCGCATGTCCGGGCGCTTCGCCTACGCCGAAGGATGGACACGACACCTACATTTGGGCTACTGCGCCGAAGATGCGGACCCGCTGCTTGAGGCGTTGCCTGACAGCCTGACTGCCTAGGGTGCAAGCGGTAGCTCGATAATCCCGTGTAGCAATACTGCCGTCATGATCCGGTGACGTCACAAATCGCACGGGGCCCATCCCTTGTTCCCGTCGTTCGGGCGGATCCATGCCCATCCCTCAAATTACCGATCCATTCTGCCGGTGGCGAGACCCTCTCTCGTGCGCAAACGAATGGGGTTTGGATTCTCCGACGTATGCCGATGAATGATGTTACGATCAGACACAAGAACCGACGCCTTTCGATAGCAGCAGGACAAGATCCCCAGGCATATCCACGTCCTGCCCCAGCGTCTCCGAGCGGTAGATAGCGTAGCGGTGACCAGTCGACAACGCCTGTTGTACGTGCCTCCTAAAGCTATCCGGTCCAAACGCAAACCCCATCGCATCCGGCGGACACAGCAAGAGCGCGTTCGTCCCCCCGTCATGGCTGGGCGCAATTGCCACCTCAACGTCAGAAAGGGCCAGGTCGTACAGTTGCAGGATATCGTCAACGGTAAGTAGGGGCAGATCCGCGGGCAGGACGAGCATACCGTCCGCACCGCGCGCCATAATCATGTCACGCGCTTCGTCCAGAGCCGCATTGAGCCCCGCTCCTGTCTCATGCAATGCCCGTGCGCCCAGGTCGCGCGCGAGGTCGAGCACGGCCTCATCGCGGCTAATGACGACGGTGCCCGCGAGTAAACCGCTCTCGCGCACCTGAGCGAGCACGCCAGTAAGCAGTTCGCGCATAAGGTCTGCGCGCTCCTGTGACGAAAGCGCGCCTGCCAGACGCGTCTTGGCTTCGCAAAATGGTTTAACCGGAATGACAAGCCAAAGGTTCATGAGAACGGCGCCAAAACAGTCATCCTGAGGAGCGCCAGCTACGAAAGACCTCTGGCCACACGACGGCGAAATTCCCTCCTGCAACAGGCTCAGGACAGGCCGTCTCGCTCGGCATGACCGTGCAGTCAGCCGCCGGACGAAGTCTGCTTGGCGTCCAATGAGCCGGGCTCCGGTTTTGCGCGGCCACTCAACGTCGCGCCGAACGCTAAAACCTCGCGCGCCAGGACAGTTTTCGTCTCGAGGTCGCTCATGACCGTATTTGTCACCAGCACGGGCACATCGATCGCGTCGCGAAGGATGGCATCCTCCTTGTCCAGCACGAAGCCGTCCAGCAGATCGGCATAGTGGTCGGCCACCGTAATCGGGCTGATCATCTCACCCATCTCGCGCATCATTTTGGCGGCCGGTCCCTTGAGCGCCTCTCCGCCTACGATTGGTGTCACCGCTACGACCGGAACGGATGAACGTTGCAGGTGTGCGCGCATACCTGTGACGCTCAGAATGGGATCGATGCTCAGATACGGATTGCTAGGGCAGATCACAATGAGTTCAGCAGAAGCAATAGCCCCTTCCACGGCCTCAGTAAGCTTGGCGGCGTCCGTGCCTACGAAACTGACATCGATGACGAGCGGTTCGCACTGTAGCCGAACAAAATAATGCTGGAAAGGCAAGTCGCCCTCGTCGGTGTGTACCAACGTCCGCACGGGCTCGTCGCACATGGGCAGCACCTGGCTGGTTACGCCTAGGATGCGGCGCAATCTCTCCGTCACTTCGGTCAGAGAGATATTCTGCCGCAACCACTCCGTACGGCGCAGATGAAGCGCCAGATCCCGGTCGCCGATGCGAAACCAATCTTCCCCGCCGAGAATCGACATGGTTTCGAGTACGGTGAAGCGTTCCTGAGCGCGGCCCCATCCGGTTTCCGGATTGTTGATGCCGGCCAGGTTATACACTATTGTGTCCAAATCGGGACAGATACTAAGCCCCCAATGCTCGAAATCGTCGCCGGTGTTCACGATGACGCTTAACGCGCCGGGCGGCAGCGCAGCCTGCAGACCAGTCGCCAGCTTAGCTCCGCCTACGCCTCCCGCCAAGGCAACAATTCTTGGCTTTTCATTCGCTGTCACTCGCAAATCCTATCGTCTTGTCGCACCATCCCGTGCTTCACAGTGATATCTTCCTGATAGCCGCAGTCGCTTCCGGGAAGAGAGTATGGACATGCGGTCAGGATAGTTCGGTTCCGGTCATTCTCGCCAAATTACTCTTTGCTCTAGTGGCTCACGACTGCTTTCCCGCACCTCAGACGGATAGCCAAGCGTGATCAGAGCCTGCGCTTGCCAATTATCCGGTAAGTCCAGCGCCGAGCGAACGATATCGGGTGCAAAGAGCGGCGCACACATCCAGCACGCACCGAGCCCATGGGCATGCGCAGCCAGCAACAAGTTCTGGCAAGCCAGCGCAACGCTCTGCACGGCCATAGTACGCTCCGCGGCCTTTCGCCGTTCGTCGGGATACTCGTCCAGATCATCCGTGCAATACGAAGCAATGACCAGCGCTGCGGCGCCGATCATGCGGCGGCGGCTGATGGCAACGCGACTTTCTACGACATCCGCCGCGATGCCGTCTGCACGAAGATCGGTTTCCCAGCGAGCGCCCATCTCCCTTGCGAGGTGTCGTTTGGATTCTTCACCGGTAACGATGCAGAAACGCCACGGCTGCCGATTATGAGCGGACGGAGCCCAGGTCGCACAGGACAGAACGTCCTGTAACACTTCGCGCGGGATGGCACGGCGCTCATAGCGACGGACGGAACGACGACCTTCCATCAACCACCGCGCCCACTCCGAGAGACTATGGTTCCCTCGATTTGCGGCATGCGCTTCATCAAACACATCGGCTATAGGTAGCTGAACGGGCGTGCCGGCGGCCATGCGCTGGATTATAGCACGCGGCTATGTGTGCAGAAATTCGTTTTGGCGCTCCCAATTGCTTCGGTGTACACTCACACGAACAGCAGCAACCCGAGAGGAGACACCCATTCGTGGCCGCCAACACACCTTCGACAACGCAAAGAGTGGCGCTATACCTGCAGGACAAGCATCCCATTCGGGACGGAATGGAGTATGCCCGTTACGCTGAGGCGGCGGGCTTTGAAGCGGTCTGGCAAGCGGAGAGCCGCCTAGTGCGCGACGCAATCGTACCCATGGCCGCCTATGCCGCGGCCACGGATCACATCAAAGTTGGGTCGGGTGTCATCAACAACTGGACGCGCAATATCGGTTTGCTTGCCGCGACCTTTCTGACGCTGGACGACCTGGCCCCCAACCGCATAATCTGCGGCATCGGCGCCTGGTGGGATCCACTGGCCAAGAACGTCGGCATCGACCGGCGCCAGCCGCTCAAAGCTATGCGCGAGACCATCGAGGTTATGCGCCGGCTACTGGCCATGGAGAACGTCACGTACTACGGTGAATTTCATCATGTAAATGGCATCGAATTGGACGTCGTCCACGGACGGCGCGAGCCTCGCCATGTCCCGATCATGATCGGCGCCACCGGTCCCAAGATGATGGAGCTGGCGGGCGAAATCGCAGACGGCGCGGTGCTCAACTACTGCGTACCGCCGGAATACAATATTCCGGCCATGGAGCAGCTGGAAGCCGGTGCAGCTCGAGCAGGGCGCGGACTGGATGACATAGACCGGCCGCAGCTTATCGTCTGTTCAGTGCACGAGGACCGGCAGACGGCGCTTGACGGCGCCCGCGAGTTACTCACCCAGTATTTGGCGCAACAGCCGCACATCGCTAAGGCCAGCGGGGTCAAGCCCGAAATTGTGGAACAGATCCAGTCCATCCTGGGCTGGCCTGCGACAAGGGAACAGGTACGCCAAGCCATGCCTCTAGTGCCCGACGAGCTGGTTCAACGAATCACAGCCAGCGGATCCCCGGAAGAAGTGAAGGCGAAAGTTCGGGAGTATATGCAATACGGGGCTACGTGTCCCATACTCTATCCATTGGGCGACGTGAAGTTGATGATCGACACGTTTGCTGAGGGTTACTAGTCGCTGGGAAAAGGTTGGCGTCAACAATCGGAAAACTCGTGGCTTACCAAATGTTTGATATTTGACCATGTTTCGACTTCTCTTAAGTGCCGGAATCAGCGCTGCGTCCTGGTTTGAGTACCTATCGTGGGCACGCGAGCAAACCGAGGGCCAGATCAGCAAAATGCAGGACTCAGCGTTCGACACACCCGGGACGGAACCGCCGGTCCCGTCGTCGATTCTGATTGCGGCATTCAGCGTGATAGCCGGCCACTTTGCCCTTACGCGCATGCTGCGCATGCGGCGAGGACAAAGTGTGCTGAGTCTGCTATTGGGCGTGGCCGTCGCCGTGCTGCTTCTGCTCCGGCCAGGCCGAGTCGAGTAGCGCCAATTCACTGCGGCACTGGGTGCCCGGCAGATCACCGAAGTCGTCACTTCTTGTCAAACTGCCATAGCGACTTCCAGAAACTTGAATCGAAGATTCTCGTGATAATCCAGAAACTCCCCGACGATCGCCTGCTTTGTATCCACCAGACCACACATGCGTTCCTGGCGCATGAATTTTGCCGGCATTGGGGCAACGATACCTTTGCCCGTCCTGAGCCGTACGCTGCCGTCATGTTGGGGATCGCACAACATGACAACGGCTGGTATGAGTGGGAAAAGTGTCCGCGGCTGGACGAAGAGGGTCACCCAATCGATTTCCTGCACGGTCCAACGGCCAAGGAGAAACGAACGTTGTGGGTGCTCGGCGTCGACCGCACCTATGAGCAGCATCCATACGCCGGCCTGCTGGTCGCCCTTCATGCCGCTATGTTGTATGAAGACAATTTGGCGACCACGCCGGACGACGAGCGCGATGAGACGCACGAATTCCTGTGCGAACTCCGTGCGCTGCCCGAGCGTGTGGGTCATTTCTGGCAGGACGACCCAATATATGGTCCGGCGCTATGCGAAGAGCGGCTTTTGGCGAACACGCACCTGCTCAAATTTGGCGACAATGCAAGCCTTCAAGTTTGTGTACCGTGGGGCGCAGAGGGAATGCTCCATGCCTGTCCTGTCGATGGCCAAGGCAAGTACGCGGATATCAAAATGTCTGTTCGCGGACCGGCTGCCGGCGAATCCGACGGTATCATTCACTTTGACCCGTGGCCCTTTGGCATTTCCGAGTTTGGCGTTAGCGTACACGGCAGACTGCTTGAGCAGAATAACTTCATCGACGAAGAAGCCTATCATGAAGCCCTACGGTCGGCCCCGCTGCTCCGCCTATCCTGGCGCGTTGTACGCGCCGGCTAAGTGTGCAATCTAGGAAGTGGGTTAGTGACCTCCTGCTATTGGCACAGGTTAGTTGACGATATTTAGTGTGATAATTCGATAGCAATGTACCGATTCTATGAATCGCCCTCAACGCTGGGCGAAGCCCTCACTTTGAAGGCAAAATCTGGAGAAAGCGCTCGTTTCATTGCAGGCGGCACCGATCTGCTCGTGGAAATGGATCGAGGTCGACGCGGACCGGACGAAGAAGAGCTTGGGATTATTGATCTCACGCGCATCCCCGGTCTGGCCGATATCTGGGAAGAGAACGGATGGATCCACCTGGGACCCCTTGTCACGCACAATCAGTGCGTCGCCAGTCCGCTGGTGGTCCGCCACGGCTTCCCTTTGGCGCGCGCATGCTGGGAAGTGGGCTCACCACAGATACGCAACCGGGGCACTGTGGCCGGCAACATCGTCACCGCAAGTCCGGCTAATGATTCCATCGTACCGCTGGCCGCGCTCGGTGCGGTAATCACCTTGCAGAGCGCTGCCAGAGGCGAACGCACCGTTCCGTTACGGAGTTTCTGTATCGACTTCCGGAAGGTTGACCTGGCGGCGGACGAGATGGTCACAAGGATCTCGTTTCCGGCGCTTTCCAAGCGTCAGGAGGGCGTATTTCTCAAGCTAGGCTTGCGCAGGGCGCAGGCCATCAGCGTGGTCAGCGTAGCCCTCGTCATCGACCGGGATGATGCCACTGAGGCCGTGCAGCACGCGGCAATCAGCCTGGGCGCGGTGGCACCGGTGATCCTGCGTGCAGAAGCAGCGGAAGCGTACCTGTTGGGCAAAAAACTCACCGACGAAACTATTGCCGAGACGGCGAGTATGGCTGCAGATGCCTCACGTCCTATCGACGATATTCGCGGCAGCGCAATATATCGACGCGCGATGGTGGAAGTTCTCGTCGCACGCGGTCTGCGCCAGATTCGCGACGGACAAGCGCGCGTTGGTTGGCTGGAAAACCCCGTGATGCTGTGGGGACAGACCGATGGCAAATGGCCCGTCAGTAACGAACAATTAGGGTCACGTCAGCACGCCATAGTCAACGGAAGGTCGGTGGCGCTGGAGCCGGGCATGACGCTGCTCGACAGCCTGCGAGCCGCCGGCTTCGTCGGAGTGAAAGAAGGATGCGCTGAAGGGGAATGCGGCGCCTGCACAGTGTTTCTGGACGGGATCGCAGTGATGGCGTGCCTGGTGCCTTCAGAGCGCGCAGCGGGAAGCCATGTTGTGACCATCGAAGGTTTACGCACGTCAGACCGGCTGCACCCCATGCAGGAGGCAATGGTGCAGAGCGGCGGGGTTCAATGCGGTTACTGTACGCCTGGCTTTATCATGAGCGGCGCCAAGCTGCTGGAGGAGAAGCCTCATCCCACCTACGCCGAGGCGCAGCAAGCCTTCACCGGCAATCTGTGCCGTTGTACAGGATATCGCAAAATCCTGGATGCAGTGCTGATGGCCGGCGCACAAGGGCCCGCTTCCTGAAATCTGCTGTCACTCGCAGCTTCTATGACCGAACAAGCGAAGCAATATAGATCGCGCATCACGGAACTCCTCGATGCGCGCGGGATCGCTTACCGCGTATTACCACATGGCGCACCCGTGTATACGGTGGAGGAAGCCGCGCGCCAACGCGACGTCGTCATGGAAGAAATGGTAAAGTGCATTCTGTTGCGCGAACCGCACGGACGCTATGTGATGACGTGTGTGCGCGGTGACATGCGCGTCGACCACCGCGCGGTGCGCCGCGCACTAGGTCCAGGCTGGCGGCGATTACATTTTGCCGGCACAGATGAAATCGAAGCTGTCACGGGATGCGTACGTGGTGCGGTTGCCCCCATCGGCCTGCCGGAAGATGTCGCCCTGCTCATGGACGAAAGCATTGCCGGGTGTGAGAAGGTCAATATTAGCAGCGGCGACGTCAACTTCGGGTTGGAACTCGCCGCGTCTGACCTGTTCGCTGTATCGGAAGCGCGGTTTGCCCAGGTGGCAGAATAGCCCTCCTCGCGGTACGATACCAGCCTAGACATCCCCCTGATTCGTTCACGAGGAGGATCTGCCATGAACGAGCACCTGTCCGAAATTGTATGCATCGTAGACCGGTCCGGGTCAATGGACGCCATTCGCACCGATGCCATTGGTGGCTTCAACACGTTCCTCGCCGATCAGAAACAAGAACCGGGTAACGCGAGGCTGTCGCTCGTTCTATTTAACCACGAGTACAAGCTCGTATACGACAACGTAAAGATCGACGAGGTCCGTCCGCTGGAAGAGAAGACTTACGTGCCACAAGGCATGACCGCGCTGCTGGATGCCGTGGGCCGCACCATCGACGCTGTCGGTGAGCGCCTGAGCCGTACGCCGGAACCGGAGCGCCCAGCCAAGGTCATCGTCGCTATCCTCACTGACGGGCTGGAGAACGCAAGTAAGGATTATTCGCGCGGCAAGGTGGCGGAGATGATTCAGCACCAGCGCGAGAAGTATAGCTGGGAGTTCATCTTCCTTGCCGCCAACCAGGACGCCATTGCCTCCGCACGCAGCATTTCCATCGATGCCGAGGATGCCATCGCATTCCAAGCTACGGGCGCCGGCGTACGTCATGCGCACATGCAGATGAGCCAGGAGATCGCGCGCAGGCGCAGAAGTTAATGCACCCGAGTGTAGTTGTCGAACATCAGTTTTGGTTGGATTGAGTCCGAAGAGAAGAAGTGACCATGCCTGAACTCAAGCTGTCCGTCAACGGCGTCGTTCATACACTGGACGTGCCACAGAGTCGTTTCCTCGCCGAGGTCTTGCGCTATGACCTGGGCCTGACCGGCACCAAGGTCGGCTGCAACGAGGCCGAATGCGGATCTTGCACGGTGCTCGTCGACGGCAAGAGCATCGACTCGTGCATCTACCCTGCCTTCAAAGCGCAGGGCGCGGAGATACTCACCATCGAGGGCTTAGCGGACGAATGGCCGCAAGGAGATCTGCATCCATTGCAGGAGGCCTTCGTCGTGCACGGGGCCACACAGTGCGGTTTCTGTACGCCCGGCTTCATCATGCAGGCCAAGACCCTGTTGGATGAAGACTTGGAGCCGTCCGAGGATGATATCAAACATTGTTTGAAGGATACCTTTTGCCGGTGCACGGGTTACAAAGCGATCATCGACGCGGTTACGGCCGCGGCGGAGAAAATGCGAACCGGCAAGATGACCACGCCGGAACCGCCGGCGGTCGTGCCGCCGCTGGAACAGATTGGGCGCCCGCTAGTCCGCCCCGATGCCATCGACAAGGTCACAGGCAGGGCGATCTATGCGGATGACGTACATTTTGAGGATATGCTTTACGGCGCCACCCTGCGAAGCGCATATCCGCACGCGCGCATTGTGAACATAGATAGTGGGCCGGCCAAGTCCGTTGCGGGCGTTCATGCCGTACTAACATACGCGGACGTGCCCGGTGATCCGCGCCATGGACTGGTGGAGAATGATTGGCCGGTATTTGCGGGCGGTGCAAATCCTGCGCGATACATGGGCGACCCGATAGCGCTGGTTGTCGCCGAAAGCTCGGAAATCGCAAGACAGGCGCTGAAGCTCGTGGATGTCACGTACGAACCGTTGCCAGCCGTGACAGATCCCGTCGCCGCACGTCAGGAAGATGCACCCGTGCTGCACCCGGACCGGCCTGACGGAAATCTGCTCAAACACATCAAGGTACGACACGGCGACATCGAAAAAGGATTCGCAGAGGCTGACGTCATCGTGGAGCGAACCTACCGCACGCCCATGACGGAGCACGCGTTCCTCGAGCCAGAATGTTCGGTGGCCGTTCCTGCCGGATATGACGGCGAACATCACAAGCTCACCATCTACGTGGGCAGTCAGATTCCATACAGCGACCGCAGACAGGTTGCCAAGAGCCTGAGTCTACAGGACGAAGCCGTGCGCATCAAGGGCACGGTCATGGGCGGTGGCTTTGGCGGCAAGGAAGACATCACCGGCCAGATACACGCCGCGCTCGCCGCCCAGGTTACGCAACGGCCGGTGAAAATACTTTATGACCGTGACGAAAGCCTGCGTGTGCATCCCAAGCGGCACGCCACCGTAATTCGCGTGCGCACGGGCGCCAAGCGCGACGGTACACTGACGGCGGTGGAGGCGGAGCTATACGGAGATAGCGGCGCCTACGCCAGCCTGGGCGAAAAGGTCATGACGCGGGCCACGACACACGCCACCGGCCCCTACGCAATACCGAATGCAAAGATCGACTGCTACGCCATGTACACGAACAACATGCCGTGTGGCGCGTTTCGGGGCTTCGGCGTTACGCAATCCGCTTTCGCTGTGGAAAGCAACATGGATATCTTGGCGCGCGAACTGGGCATGGACCCGGTCACTCTGCGTCGCAAGAATGCGCTGCGCGTGGGCGAAACCACGGCAACAGGACAGCTTCTTCGTGAGAGTGTGGGCCTAGTTGAATGCCTGGAGACGGTGGAGACCGCCATCGCCAACGTCAAGAATCGAAACGGTGATGGGCCTGCCTCACCCTGGCAGTCATGGCAGGAAGACGGCAAACAATATGCCTGGGGTCTTGCCGCGGGCTACAAGAACACCGGATTGGGCGGTGGCGCGCCGGACAAAGCTGAAGCGGAGGTGGAGGTATACGCGGACGGTCGCGCCGAAATCCGCACCAGCAGCGCGGAGATGGGACAGAACTTGATCGGTGTGCTGGCCGCGTGCACCGCGGAGGAACTCGGGCTGCCCTTCGAAAACGTCAGCGTGCTGGTCATGGACACAGACCGCGCGCCGGATGGCGGCCCCACCACGGCCAGCCGTCAGACCTATGTCAGCGGCAACGCTGCGCGCTTAGCTGCGCGTACCATGCGTGAACAGATCCAGTCCGTCTTGGCCGAGAAGTTCGACGTACCGCCCGAGGTCATCGCCTTTCACGAGGGACTGGCGTATGTGGACGAGGAGCGACTGGCTCGCGTGCGCGGCGCAAACGGTCCAGGCAGCAACGGCATGCACGCCAAGCAAATTGTGGACCACGTTCACATCACCTTTGCCGAGGCTGTGCAGGCAATGCTTGCGGAAGGAAGAGAAGCGCGGCTCCGTTATGAGTATTGGGCACCGAAGACACAGCCCCTCGGTACTGGCGGCGATATGCATTTCGCGTTCAGCTATGCAGTCCATGCCGCTCTCGTCGCCGTCGATATGGAGACGGGTGAGATCTCTGTGGAACAGGTGATCACTGCGCACGACGTAGGACGCGCCATCAATCCGCTGAGCCTGTCCGGCCAGATCGAGGGTGGCATCGTTATGGGCATGGGCAACGCGCTGACCGAACACTTCATCAGCGAAAACGGTGTGCCATGGACACGGCATCTCGGCCAATACAAAATGCCGGGAATCAAGATGACGCCGCAAATGCACAACTTTTTTGTAGAAGACGCGACCGCGGACGGTCCGTACGGCGCGAAGGGAGTGGGTGAGATCAGTTCTATCCCCATCAGCCCGGCCATCGCCAATGCCATCCGCAACGCCGTCGGAGTCCGGCCACTGTCGCTTCCAATCGATCAGGACGCCCTCCTGCTGGCCATGCGGCGAGGAGAAGTCGAAATTCAGGACCGCTGGGGAGACGTACACACATAAACGCGTCTCGTATTGGCGCGTCGTTTTTTTTCATGGCCTTCACAACGAACGAGCGCAATATGAATTCCAAGACTGAGCAGCCGAACGTCCTACTTGTCATGGCAGACGAGCATCGCTGGGATTGCGTCGGCTTCAACGGCAATCGTCAGGTGAAAACGCCGCATCTGGATGCGCTGGCCGCGGACGCCGTCAACTACCCAAATGCGATCTGTCCCTATCCGGTTTGTACACCTTCGCGTTATTCTCTGCTCAGCGGCATTTATGTCCATCAGCATGCCGCATGGAGCAACCACTGCACGCTGGATCCGGCCATTCCTACCTATGCCAAGGTGCTGCGTGAGGCTGGATACGCCACAAAAGCCGTCGGCAAGATGCACTTCACGCCCACATATCTGGACGTCGGTTTCGACGAGATGGCGCTTTGTGAACAAGATGGTGACGGCCGTTATGATGACGACTACCATCGGGCTCTGGTAGAGAACGAAGTCGTCGACGCCATTGACTTGTACGACCAGCGCCGTGAGTACCGCCAATTTGCTCCGCAGGAATACTGGGAGACCTTCGGCGCGATGCCGTCCGATCTCCCGGAAGAGTGGCACTCCACTACTTGGATTGGCGATCGCGCCGTGGAAACGCTGGAGAGTTGGAAAGGTGGTGGCAACCTCCTGGTCGCCAGCTTCGTCAAACCGCATCACCCCTTTGATCCGCCCCAGCGCTGGGCCGACATGTACGAACCAGCGGCGCTGGACCTGCTCCCCGGCTGGACCGAAAGCGTGCCGCCGCAAGACACGGAAAAGGCATATTTCGACAATAGCAAGCTGACAGAGATCGTGCTCAAACGGATCATGGCATACTACTACGCCACGATCAGCCACATCGACCATCAGGTCGGTCGCATGATCGATGTGCTGAAAAGTCACGACTTCTACGACGATGCGATGGTGATTTACCTTTCGGATCACGGCGAATACATGGGCTTTCATCACATGATCCTCAAACAAGGACATGCCTATGACCCTCTGGCCAGAGTGCCCCTGTTGATCAAGTATCCAGGGAATTCGCGCGGAGGCGAAACAAGCACAACGTTGGCCAACCTAATCGACGTTGCGCCGACTGTCCTGGGGCAAGCCGAAGTCCCGACGCCGGATACTATGAAAGGTCTGGACCTGGCCGATCCTGATGCGGGACGCGAGATCGCTTTCTTGGAGAATACGGGCGCGGGATATTACGCGGCGCGGTCGAATACGCACAAGTTGATATGGGACCGAGATCCAGCCAAGAGCCAGTTCTTCGATCTGATCGCCGACCCACATGAGATTCACGACCGCATCGAAGATGAAGCGCTACAGCCGCTGGTGAACGAGTACCTAGCGGCAATCGCCCGCTGGGTGTTGTTCGATTCGACGCCGGCTTTGCGGCTGTCCCACAGCGCGCCACAGATCCGGCAGCCGAACGTGCCTTCTGCCGCACAACGCGACCACTTGCGGACACAGATAGACCGCATGGCGCAATCGTCGTTAGGTACGACGACTTAGGCGCTCTCTAGGGAGTGCACTCAACCGGTCCCGCAAGCGAATAGAACCAATGCAAAACAGGGAGGCGCAGTCCGCCTCCCTGTTACTTTGTGGTTACCGAAAAGAAAAACGTTATTCCACGAAAACGCAGACGGCGAAGACTTCCGTGGTGAACATGGCCGTGTCCTGACCCGTGTTCTGGAAGTTTACGCTCCAACCACCCTTGCCGCTGTCGGGGTACGAAGCAGTCACGATGACACTGCCGGCCTGAGCGCCGGAAATGCTGTAGCCTCCACTGATGACCACCTTGCCGGCCGGGCACGAAACGGAAGCATATCCCGTGTTGACCTGCGGCGCCGCCAATACGTGGAAGTCACTGGATTGCTGGACGATCTCGTAGCCGGACATGCCGGGAGGGCCCTGCGGACC
>JBJYXA010000737.1:0-34807 GCA_046259705.1 Caldilineaceae bacterium | reverse complement strand
TCCAGCAACTCAGCTTCCGAACTGTCTTTCGGCAATTTCGATTCGCTAACTCGCTTCTTCTCCAAAGGCCTTCTAGTTATCATGACGGAATAATGGGCTGTCAATTACGATGAGTTCACGTTGTTGATGCAAAAAAGGCACTTCTATTAGTAAACCACGGCTGCTAACGCAAACACCGTGCTTCGTTAGGTGGTGTCCGAGATGACGTGTCACATGGAACGCGCGCATGGGACGAGGCGACGGTTCGTCCGGGTTATCCAGAGCCATCGACGTTGAGCGCATCAGCTCTCGTTACGATTCGCCGCCGGCCGGCTCGACGTGTAGACCGCCCAAATGCGCTGGAATGCGGTGAAATTCGTGAGGACGGCCAATATCCACAATACGGGTAGCATCCACATTGTGAGCAATCCAATTGCCAGCAGGATGATCCGTTCCGGTCGCTGCAGGAGGCCTACTTTGCATTCGATGTCAAGGCCTTCGGCACGCGCTCTCGTATAGCTGACCATCAAGGAGCCCACGATAGTCACGAAGACCAAGAATAGTTCCATTCTCGTGCTTGGCGTGGCCGAATAAAAATAGGCGAGGCCAAGAAATACGACGCTTTCGGAGTACCGATCAAGCGTGCTGTCTAGGAATGCGCCGAAGCTACTTGTCTGTCCGGTCTGCCTCGCTGCAGCGCCATCGAGCGTGTCAAATAACGCCGCAATGATCATCATGAGGCCTCCCAAGCGGAGATTTCCAGCGCCTAATATGAGTGCTGTAATCACCGCGAGGACGAAACCGGTGTAGGTCAACATGTTGGGCGTGATCCCCACACGCACCAGCCATCCAGCCAAGTGTGATAGGGGTTCGGCAATCAGCCTGCGGCCGAAATTTGAGACCATCTCTCGGTTACCTTTTGTGGGACTCTGCTCAGTGCCCGCGCCGTCTATGCAAGGATTCGATTTTGCTTCGTGAAAGTCGAAATCGTATCCGATGGTAGTGTACACGCTGCATAAATCTTAGTCAAACCCGGCAGAAAATCTTGCATATTTTGGCGAAACCGCCGCTATTTATAGGTATTTGTTAGCGTACGAGAACAGTGGGGGGCCGCAGACATGCGGCCCCCAGGATATTCGTTGTTCGTGTGGTGATTTCAACCCGCATGGTCCAATAGCAGGCTGAATCTCGTCCCAGCGCCTCCTACCGGCGCAGCGTCGGTGCGAGGACCCTATCCTGCGAGCACATCATCATGATAGGCACTATCGCGACGTTGTCAGGAGGCGAACCGGCGCGCGTATCGGCGACAAGCACCAACACCGCGTGCTCTTTGCTGAAGTCCGCTCCGAACATCGTCGGATCGACGCTGAGTGTCACTCCGGCCGGTACGGTGTTGGTGACAGACGATGCCTGTGTGATCCATGGTACATCGTTAGGCCACACAATGTCGGTGACCACTGCACTGGCCGACACCGTTGGCGCGGCTGGGTAGGTGGTCGAACTCCCGGCATTATTATAGAGTATCACGCTACCGTCCGGTGTGACTTCACCGCCGGAGATGGTGCCTTCTATGCTCGCGGTGCCTGCCGCACTTGACTCCGGCACACCTATCACAACCGCCTGGAAGTTGAGTCCCATCGTCCCTTTCACGTCTACTTCCATTTGCATGGTGTCGGTCACAGGCGGAGAGCACGGGAAGTATATGAAATTAGCCGCGGAGGGCTGCGGCGTTAGGGCTGCCGATGCAACCGTCATTTCCAGGTCTATGTTGTAAGGCTTATTGACCACTTCCGCGCTACTCGTGATCTGGAGCATGTAGCTTTTTGTGCCAACCGACTCGTTAGTGGCGTCGAACGTGACTGTGACCTTCTGCGGCGTCACGCCGGACATTGGACTCACCCGGACCCAGTTGGGAAGAGACGTCGCAATGGAGAAGTCGACCGGGCTGCCCGAACCGATATTGGAAATCGTGAAGCTACCAGCCTGTACACTCGTGCCGACCGGTACGCTTGCTGAGACCAGGCTCACGTCCGTACCAAATACTGGGCCGCGGATGAAACCCTGGCTATCCAGGTCGCCGACGAGCAGCGTGTCGTTGTTGGTTTCGCGCAACACCTCAGTACGGGATCCGGAGCCTACAGAACCACCTGGATGGGGATCGCGGAAGATGATGATCCGGGAGCTACTGGCGATGATAATCTCATCCCTGCCGTCACCATCTACGTCTCCGCCGGCGCCTAGTTTGAATTCATTTTCCGCGCCGCCTTCGATGTCGTCCAGCGATTCCTCGATCTCAAGCTGGTTTTTCTGGTCATCGCCCCACTTGTCGAGCATGATCAACCGTGCGCCATTGTCATCCGGGTGTTTGCGCAGGAAGAGTACTTCCTTGTCGCCATTGCCGGAGAGATCAGCCAGAAACACGTACTCGGGTTGCGGAGAGAATGCCCAAGCTTCGTCCGTATTGAGTTCGTAGTCCGTGCTGTCCCACTTATAGACTTTGAGGGCATCGCTGCCTGGTTTTCCACTTCGGATTTCTGCTATCTCGTCTCCGCCGCCTTCTATGATCTGACCGACTGCAACCTTGCGAATGTTTTCGCTATCGGAGTTCTTGCCATCGATGCGCAAAAAGTTCTGGTCGACATCGAAGACGTCGAAGCGCGTCAAGGCACTTTGGCTGTCGACCAGTACAGCTTCGTCGGAACCCGTATCGTTGACGTCTCCCGAGCGCGCAAATCGCCATTCACGATCCGCGTCTCCGTCATTGAACTCCAGATGGACCTTCCAATTGCGCCCGGTAGGTTTACCGGTGCTCGAATCGAGACTGGCTGCGTTCATCACGACCACATTGGTACCGCCAGCGCCCTTGTATGAATAGAGGAACTCGTCGCCGGGGATGCCGGCATCGAAGTCGCCACACGACACTATCTGCGGCGTGCCCGCGATCTCGTTTTCATAGAACGTATCCCAGGGGATGCCGTCATCCAGAGGGATCGTTTGGTCAGGGACCACGGTTCCCGATGCGATTACGGGATCAAAGACCGCGATCTTGGTGTTTCCGGTGCTAGTCTTGCCGATGGACACGATTTCCAGATCGCCGTCATCGTTGACGTCGCCAAGGCAAGCGTCTTTCCAACTGCCGGTTGGGCTATACCACTGGACGCGAGGCTCGCCGCCGTAAGGATCGAGGACGCGGATCACGCCGTTAGGATCGATGTATACGATTTCTTCATTTGGGTCGGCGCTTGTGGCTGCCCGAACGGATTTTGCCGCGGGTGCGAGCCCTACAAGTGGTCCTAACAGGAGTGCGATCAGCACGGCAACCAGGAACCGGCTCCGGCCAATATGAGTCTTTCTCATCTCTTCGGTTTTCCTTTCAACCTGTGCCGCCTGGTGGTTCGTTTGTGCCCAAGGCATGCACAGAAACGACGGCAGACGCCGACCATACTTCAGTGGGTGCCGCCACGCAGATCATGAAATCGATTCTCTGATTTCCGCACGACTTGGCTCATAGGGCATGGAGGCGGTATCCTAGTCGTGTATCGCAAATCACGTCACTACGGGACAACACCGTAATGGTACTAGAGCCCCAAGATGGGGCCAAAAATCGAGGCTTCGGCCGCGATATGCGCAAAGCGTTGCGTAGCGGCAGTTGCCTTAGTCTCATCACCAAGGAGAAAACCCTATGCCATCTCCCATTCGAGTAGCTATCACCGGCGCTGCCGGAAATATCGGATACGCAATTGCCTTTCGCATTGCCAACGGTGATCTTTTCGGATCCGACACCCCCGTGATTCTCCAGATGCTCGAAATACCCCCGGCCATGAAAGCGCTAGAGGGCGTAGCGATGGAATTGAGCGACTGTGCATTTCCGTTACTAGTCGACATGGTGCTTTCGGACGCCGCCGCTACCGCATTTGATGGCGTGAATTGGGCATTGTTGATTGGTGCACGACCTCGCTCCAAGGGAATGGAACGCAGCGATTTGCTGGAAGCGAACGGAGCCATTTTTGGGCCACAGGGTAGGGCGTTGAACGGCAATGCCGCGGACGATGTTCGTATTGTCGTGGTCGGGAACCCTGCCAACACGAATGCCCTGATAGCCAAACACAGCGCGCCCGACATTCCGGCTGAGCGATTCAGCGCGATGACTCGACTGGATCACAATCGTGCCATTTCGCAGCTTGCGACCAAGGCGGGCGTCCCGATCACGGAGGTGAAGCGAGTAGCGATTTGGGGCAACCATAGCTCGACGCAGTATCCCGACGCCAATCATGCTACCATCGGAGACGCGCCAGCCACCGAAGTGATTGGCGATGAGGAATGGATCCGAAAAGAGTTCATTCCGACGGTACAGCAGCGAGGCGCAGCCGTCATCGAAGCACGCGGCCAGAGTAGCGCGGCCAGCGCCGCAAACGCCGCCATAAATCACGTGCAGAGTTGGTACCGCGGTACGCCGGCCGGAGACTGGGTGAGCATGAGCGTGGCCAGCACCGGGGACTACGGCTCGCCCAAAGACGTGATCTTTAGCTATCCTGTGACGATTGCAGGCGGTAAGTGGTCGGTGGTTCAAGGTTTGGAACTCAGCGACTTCGATCGACAAATGATAGACGCTACTGGGAAAGAACTCCTGCAAGAACGCGAGGCTGTCCTCAGCATGCTTGCATAGCCAATACGATTCGTCTGGCCCAAGGGGTACGGTACGCGCTGATCGGTGTCCCCCTTTGGCCTTACTGGATACCGGCAATTCAAATTTGCCCTCACGCGAAGCAGACCGAAGTCGGCGCCCTTGCAAGGGCGCCGACTTCGTATGATAGACGTGTCGTTGGTGGATTCAGTTCCGGGCATCGCGCGAAGCAGCGCGCGCAGGCTATCTGTGTCCCTGCAACTGAGCAGAGACATTTCGCGTGTGTCGCATAAGCGCCGCCTGGGAGCCGATGGCCGCATCCGATTCCGGATCAATGGAAGGGTCGGGTCGCCGTTGACGATAGCGCCCGTCGGGCAACATCTCCCAAGCCTGGCGTTGGTCATTGATAGCAACCTGGAGGATATAGTCGAGTTGCGCCTGAAGCCTAGGATCCTCTATCGGCACAACGGCCTCAACACGATTGGACAGATTGCGTTTCATCCAGTCCGCGCTGCCCATCAAATAGCGCGGCTCGCCGTCATTCTCGAAATACCATATCCTCGGATGCTCCAGAAAGCGCCCAATAATACTAATCACTCGCACGTTTTCGCTGATGTCTGGCAAGCCGGGCCGGAGGCGACACACGCCGCGAACGATAAGGTCAATGCTTACGCCTGCCTGACTAGCCTCATAAAGTTTGCGAACCAACACAGGATCTTCTAGGCCATTCATTTTACCGATAATACGCGCAGGTTTGCCGCGCAGCGCGTTTCTGATCTCCGTATCGATCAACTCGACAAAACTTTGGCGCATGTTTACCGGGGCCACGAGCAACTTGCGGTACTCAATTTGCCTGCTATAGCCGGTCAGAAAATTGAAAATGTCCATAAGGTCAGCGCCGATGTCGGGACGACAGCTCAAAAAACCGCAGTCGGTATACAGTGTGGCCGTCTTTGGATTGTAGTTCCCTGTCCCGATGTGATAGTAGGTTCGCAGACCATCTTCTTCTTCACGTATGGCCAGCGACAACTTGCTGTGCGTTTTCAGACCGACGAGCCCATAGGCGACATGGCAACCCGCGTTTTCCAAAGCTCGTGCCCATTCGATGTTCTGAGCTTCGTCGAATCGAGCTTTGACTTCCACCAATACGGCAACCTGCTTTCCGCGTTCGGCAGCCTGCATCAAAGCCTCAACGATCGGTGAATCGGCGCTCGTACGATATAAGGTCTGCTTGATCGCGAGAACTTGGGGATCCCGCGCAGCTGATTCAATGAACTGTTGCGTACTGGAGCCGAAGCTGTGATAAGGATGGTGCACGAGGAGGTCACCCTGGCGTATTACTGAGAAGATCTCGCCCGGCCTCGACTGTCGATCCAGTCCGGACAATCGCTGCGGCGTTATCGGAGTCCACGGGTCGTTTTTCAAGTGAGGCAAGTTGACATCGGCCAACGCAAACAAATCGGCGAGTCGCAATGGACCCCGCACCCGATAGACGTCGATCTGCTCGAGCGCCAGACCATCCTGCAATAACGCCAGCATATTATCGGGCATGTCCTCGTCGATCTCCAGACGGACAACCGAGGCGAAGCGCTGTTCGCGTAGTTCCTCGCTGATCATCTCCAGGAGGTCATCCGCCTCTTCTTCATTTCGTGCAATATCAGCGTTCCGGGTTACCCGGAACGGATATGCTGCGAGGATATCCATGGCTGGAAAGAGCATGTCCAAGTTGTGAATAATGATCTGCTCCAGCGGAACAAACTCCAGCACGTGATCGAGAGTCACCCAGCGCGGTCGATTCTGCGGGATTTTGACGCGCGAAAAGCGCATTTCATCGCTCTTGGGGTCGCGTAGCAGCACACCCAGACTTAGGCTTAGGTTGCTTATGAACGGGAATGGATGTCCGGGGTCAACGGCGAGGGGTGTGAGAATCGGATAAACCTCTCGCAGAAAATAGCCACGTAGCTCCTGTTGCTGATCAAAACTAAGGCTATCGTAACCCACCAAACGCATCCCGTGTTCGGCCAAACCCGGCAAGATCTCATCCAGCAGACAATCGCTCTGCCGCTCGACCATCGGCCGCACAGCTTCGGATATAAGCTGAAGCTGGAATTCCGGCGACCAACCGTCCAGGGTCAGATTAGCCATACCCACCGCCTGCTGCCGTTTGAGGCCGCCCACGCGCTTCCGGAAGAATTCATCCAGGTTACTGGCCGTAATGGCGATGAATTTAAGCCGTTCCAGGAGGCGATTCCGTGGATCGATTGCTTCCTGCAAGACACGCCAGTTGAAGTCTAGCCAACTCAACTCGCGGTTGTAGATCATATCCGAGGTGCAGAGTTCCCGTAGCGAGAGCTCGGCTATATTGACCTCCGGTTCGTATACAAGTTCCGGCGGGATGATCACTTCCTCGCCCGTTTCGCCTAGCGGCCCCATCTCTTGACCGTTTTCACTGGTTGTGTCCACTTTGGTAGTCGGCGGTTCCGCAATCTCCGCATCCGCATGAGAATCCGGTGTGTGCGAACGTGAACCTCTGGAAACCGCGAGATAAGGATCCTCAGCGGTGGATCGAGATGCAGACATATTGTGACCCTTTCTTCCGCGCTCAGATTCTCGGCGTGATCGACACAGGGCTTACCACCCAATCGATCACTCGTGGCTCAGGTAACCACGGCGAAGTACAGGGTATTCTATCCTCTTTGGGCGCAAATGTCGAGCACTTCGCGAATTGCCGAGTTGTCCATCACATCGCACAAGTTGTCCATTATGGGCAGAATCTGTTTCGGTCGGCTAGCCGTAGTGGGATAGAATGCGAAGAGTTCCGCTCCATATCTGCCCATGGACAGCTCGGTCAAGCGACGAGCGTTCAGGGTTGCGAGAAATGGCTGTCGATATCTTAGGAGAATCAGATGCAAGACATTGCAGGCATCGTCTTAGCGTTCTTACCGATTATAGCCATATTGTTCTTTGCCAATCTCGGCCAGGGGCAGCGCGAGCGGGGCGAGCCCGCGGGGTTCTTCACAACGTTGGCTTATGCTCTACTGATCATCGTGTACGGAACAGGTATCCTCATCGGCTTCACAGCGCATTTGATGGGATTCATAGTGGAACGAGAGCCGGCCCTCGTGGCGAGCCTCGCCAGTGGCGTCGGGGAGTCCCTGTTCGACAATTTGCATTTGCTTGCCGTTGGTCTATGGCTGCCATCGCTCGTGGGTATTTTGTTGTTGACAAAGCCGATCCGAGTCGCGGTCTCTCATATTATCCCCATCGACCCGGAAAGCCCTGTAGACGCCGTCGCACTGTCTTTCACCATGCTCATAGTCATCAACCTGATGACGACGCTGGGTGTTGGGCTGGAGAATCTGGCCAAAATGCTTGCGGAGGACGGCGGCGCCGACACAGGGGGCACGATTGGGTCGCTTTGGGCGCAACAGCTAGTCATGGCCATCACGGCTGCCATCGGCGTCGGCTGGCTCACGCGCCGGAATTTTGCTTCCTCCCTGCGGCGATTGGGCATCGTCCCGCCGACTGGCCCGCAGATGCTGATCGGCCTGGCCGCAGGCGTGGCGATGGTATTCGTGGTCGGTATTTTGGGGTATCTCGCAATGCGAATGGGCCTGCAGGCAAATCAGGACGTGGAGAACCTGACGGAACAATTACTCGGGAGCTTGTTTGAGTCTCCGTGGGGTATCGTTACTCTCGGGTTAGCTGCGGCCCTTGGCGAAGAACCACTATTTCGCGGCGCTGCTCAACCAAAATTCGGCCTCATACTCACCGCACTTCTATTTGCGCTGGTGCACAGCCAGTACGGGATATCGCTATCGACAGGCATCGTATTCTTGCTGGGTATTGTGCTCGGAGTGATACGAATGCGCGGCAATACCTCCATGTCGATGATCACCCACGCTACCTATAACATCACATTGGGGCTTTTAGCGTTCTACAGCATTCCCTTCATGGAGCCGTAGCGGTCGGTCGTCGGCGGGCGCCGATCATCCGATTGGCCGCGAGTCGAACAGGGCCTCTCCAATCCTGTCCAGGCCTTCCTGCAATGTGACGCGAGGACAGCCAAAATTCACGCGCACGAATCCCTCACCGCCCTTGCCAAACGTTGCGCCTTCGTTGCACGCGACCTTGGCGACGTTAAGCAAGTACTCCTGGGGTTCAGCGGGCAGATCCAGTTTCCCCAACCCAAGCCATGCCAAGTATGTAGCTTCCGGAATCGTGATCGCAACACCCGGCAGGCGCTCGCGCACGTATTCGACCAAGAAATCGCGGTTGGATTCCAGGTAGTCGCACAATTGGCGCTCCCAGTCGGCGCATTGGCCGTAGGCTGCGGTAGCCGCGGTTATCCCTAGCACGTTGACGTGCGGAACGATTCCTGCACTTGCACGCTCATACTTGGCGCGCAGCTCAGGATTTGTAATGATGGCGAAACTACAGGCGAGCCCGGGAAGGTTGAATGTCTTGCTGGGCGCCATCAAGGTGATCGCATTGTCGGCGATTTCCGAATCCAGACTCGCGATGGGAATGTGTCTCGTGTCACCAAGCAGGAGGTCGCAGTGAATCTCGTCGGAACAGATGACGATGTCATTTTCCAGGCATTTGGAGGCCAAGGTTTCAAGCTCAGAACGGGTAAACGCCCGACCCACCGGGTTATGCGGGTTGCACAGAATGTGAAGTCGCGTATCCGCATTGATGGCGCGATCCACGGCGTCCATGTCCATCTCGTAATATAGGGTTTCCAAACCATCGACTATTCTTCTCGAAACGGTCAGGGGCGCATTGCGCAATTGCCGGTGTTGGTTTGCGGGTGCAGTCAGGAATGGGAAATAGACCGGCGTACAGACCATCACTCCGTCGCCACGTTGGCCGATGGCGCGAGCAGCGATGTTGAAGCCGGAGACGAGGCCGGGTAAGAAAACGATGTCATTTTCGGCAATTGCCCAATTGTATCGATCTTGCATGCGTTGCACGATCAGTCCGCGTAGCTCGACAGGATCGCAACCATATCCGAACACGCCGTGGTCGATACGCTCGTGGAGCGCACGAACGACTTCCGGCGGCGACATGAAGTCCATGTCAGCAACCCAGAGCGGAAGCACGTCCTCGGGATAGCGCAGCCATTTGCCGCTATCCGTCCCAAGCCGATTGACTACCTTATCGAAGTCGTATGTTGGCATAGATTCTTCCAGTAGTGTGATTCGAGGGTCGGTGACCAGCCGCCGACAACAGGAACCTTCGCCTGTCGATCAAGTTTTCGGTTGTAGGCTCGCGGAGATGGTTTGATCTCCGTCGTTTGCATCTGCAACGTCTACGGCGTGGTCATACTTGGCTATGTCATCGTAATGCAGTACTAGATCCTTCTCATCGTCCGTCCGGTATGCGGCACGGGCCATGGTCGTCGTTGCAATGGGGGCAGTGGCGAAGAAAAGAATGATCAAGATCACGACGATCATGAGCTGTCCGGGAAAGACGACCGCAGCACTAAGCAGAATACACGTGACCCCGAGAGTGCTTGCTTTGCCGGCAGCGTGCATGCGCGCATACACGTCAGGAAGGCGCACAATGCCGATGGCGCTGATAAAGGTGAAAGTGACGCCGATAGATGCGAGCACTATTATGGCGATTTCTCTATAAGTCATGAGCAATAGTTCTGCCTAGCCAGGATCATGCGCTTGGTATCAAAGCAATCTAAATTACCATTTCGCTCTTCGGGGACCTTGCCTAGTCGCGTGAATTGAATGGCCGTTCCACCTGTTCTGCATGCCATCCCTCTTCTTCTGAGCGTTCAAGATATCGGGCCATCATTGTCGTGCCCAGGAATCCGAGAACGGCGGTAACAAAGGCCACGGTCAGCAGGTAGGGTGACTGCTCGAGGATGGCATATAGCGTCAGGATACCCACCGCATGAACGGCAATTGTGTCGAAGGCTACCGTCCGGTTTGGAACATTCGGACCATTAAAGAGGCGAATGAAGCAAATCGCCAGCGAGATTGCCATGAGCAGAATCAGGATCTCGATAGCTTCAGCAAATGTAACCATGTCACCCTCCGCGCGTGACGCGCAAGATCATCCGCTCAAAACCGGAATGGACCGATTCGCGATAAGCTTCCGGATCCCCGACTTGCAGGTTATGTACGAAGAGGATTCTATTTCCCGTCTCATCCGAGGCGAGGTCCACGCTGATAGTCCCTGGCGTCAGGGTGATGGCGCTGGCGAGCATTGTAATCTCCAGCCCGCTGGTCAGACGAAGTGGCACGCCGATGATGCCAGGATCCAATTTGGGCCGGGGCTGGATGACTAACCAAGCAATGTTGATGTTGCTGAGCACAATCTCCCACAGCAGGTAAAGTATAAAGACCACGCCCCAGAACACAGCTCGCAGATAGGAGCGATCCACCAACCCCAGCACGATGTACGCAGCAACGAACGCAATCGAATGATCCCAGAGTCCACCGAACAGCGTGAAGAACCAGGGCAGCACGACAGCAGCCAACAGGTTGATGAGAAAGAACGTCGATAGCCGTTCCGAGCGGATAGGGGTATCAGTCGCCATGTTCCACTCCGGCGTAAATTATTTGGTCGGTGGGATGAACAGCCGCAATGTATCCTTCGCGGTCCATCACCTGGGCGCCGGCTATGCTCGCCATGCGGAAGACCGGCCCGGCAAAGATGCCGATGCTCAAGCTCAGGACGACGAGGACTGTGATCGACCACAAGATGGACCGCCTTCGACCCGCACTGAGCATTGGCGCATTAACCGAGAGCGGCTGCGTGGGCGCACCGAAAAACGCCTTCTGCCACAGCCGAAGCATACTCATGAGCGTCAACATACTCACGAGGAGGCTGACCGCGGCTATGAGCCAAAAGTTGCCTGTGACTGCGCCCTGCAGCAAACTCAGTTTGCTGACGAAGCCGCTGGATGGTGGGACGCCGGCAAGAGACATGGCGGCGATGAAGAAGAGGACCGCCAATGCCGGCCTTCGCTTGTTCAGTCCAGTGAGCTGCTGCCGGAGCAGACTTCCGCTCCCCACCTCCAGTTCGGCAGCGCCACCGGCCATAAGCAGTGACGTCTTGACAATCATATGATGCACAAGATACAGAATTCCTGCGGACATACCGAAGACCGCCAGTTTGGGGTCTCGGCTAGCCGCCAAGCCTAAACCCATGACCATATAGCCGACCTGGCTGATCACATGGAAGCTTAGGACTCGCCGGATCGTATTGACGGCCATTGCTCCGAACACCCCAGTAAGCATGGTCAGTCCGGCGATGGCTAGTATCAGCGGCTGCCACTCCTGCAACAAATGTGGAAAAATGAGGGGATAGATACGGAACAGCGTGTAGATACCCACCTTCGTCAGCAAGCCGCCAAAGAGCGCGGTTACCGAGGGGTGAGGCGTATGGTAGCTACTCGGCAACCAGAAGAAGACCGGAAAGAGCCCGGCCTTGCTACTAAATGCGATGAGCAACAGCCCGGCGATGAAAATCTGGATCGAATAGGGCGCAGTCGGCATTCGTTCAGCGATATGCGCCATGTTGAGCGTTCCAATCGTGCCGTACGTGAGTCCGGCCGCGGCGAGGAAAAAACTTGAGGCCAGCAGGTTGAGAAGTACGTAACGAATGCCGCCATTGATTTGTCCGATTTGTCCGCCCAATGTGAGCAGGGCAAACGACGCCATCAGCAGAACTTCGAAGAAGACGTAAAGGTTAAATAGATCGCCGGCAAGGAAAGCGCCGTTCACGCCCATGAGAAGGAACATGAGCAGCGGAAAGTAATTCATCCGCGCTCGAGAATCCAGCGATCCCATAGCGTAGAAAACCGTCGTCGCCGTCAAAATGCCCGACAAGGTTAACATGATGGCGGTTAGTCCATCGGCGACGAGTACGATTCCAAAGGGCGCCGGCCAATCGCCCATCTCCATCACGAGGCGGTTGCCCTCTAGCGTATAGACCAATAGCGTCACAGCAACGGCTAAATCGGCGATGACGCCGATGGCGGCTAAGCGTCGCTGCCATTGGGCGGCCCGGTTCCAGCCCCAGCGCACGAACGGCAATCCAAGGGCAGCGGTAATCAGGGGAATGGCGATAGGTGCGGCCAGAATATTGGGGTTCAACGAAATCAACCCTGTCTTTCGTTTTGCAGCGTGTCGGCAGCCGAAATAACGCTGTCATCGTGGGTCGATGAGCGACCGCCGCCCTTGTTGCCCGCAATCTTCGGTGGCGTTTCCAGCCACTCATAGTCGTCGGGATCACTGTCAAGGCCGGTTAAGTAGAATCCGTCGTCGGCGAACGGGTCATTGATCTGTGTGATCGATGGCTCCGGTCCCTCCGTATCGTGCAACTCGACTAGCGCATTACGACGATTGAGCAGTAAGACAACAAAGGCGGTGACGCCAAAGCCGATCACGATGGCTGTTAAGATGAGCGCCTGTGGCAGGGGGTCGACGAACTCGGAAATATCTCCTGCAAACGCCTCTTTGTCGGCCACAATTGGCGGTAGACCGCGTGTAAGTCGTCCAGTACCAAATAGCATGAAGTTAATGCCATAACTCAGTAGGCTAAGTCCCAGCACGAGTTTGATAGCATCGCGACGCAGTAGGAGATATGTTCCCGTCGCGAACAGAAACCCAACCACGATAGCGAGAACGAGATTGATCATTGCTCCGCTCCTCCGTATCCACTGCTGAGTCCGAGCAGGATGGAAACGACCACGGATACAACCACGAGAAGGACGCCGAAGTCGAACAACATAGGGTTGCCAAGTTCAATTTCTGCGGCGCCCAGATGTACTGCCGTCCAGATGCTTTCAAAGAACTCACCGTCCCTGAGGCCAATCAGGGCCGCCGTAGCCGCGCAGAGTAGCCCTACGCCGGTCATCGGGTGCAGGTATGGGCCTATACGTTTGCGGACAAACCGTTCGCCGCGGCTAAGAATTTGCAGCTCGAATGCAACCGACGCGACGAGCCCCGCGATGAAACCTCCACCGGGCGCATTGTGTCCACGGAGAAAGAGGTACGCGGAGAGTATTAGAAGTACGGGGGTGAGGACGCGGTCAAGGAGACGGAGGTAGAGTTCAGGCATTGTTTCTAGTCCTGGCCGCGGTTCTTGTACGCAGAGGCCAAATCGACAGGTTCAACCTCACGCTATGCACCGCTGTCATCGACATTTGATTGGGTTTGGCGAACCGACGTCTCGGGCTGCGCTGGTCTCGATCGCAATATCGTCGAGCGAAGCAGCGCATAGCCGCCGACGCCGGCGATGGCAAGCACCGTGATCTCGCCCATGGTGTCGAAGCCACGGAAGTCCACGAGAATTACGTTGACGATGTTGGCCCCATGCGCCAGCGGTACGGAATTGAGCATGAAATAGTCGGCAATGCTCTGATAGAACGGCCGGCCGATACTGTACAAGACAAGGAAGGCGCCCAATCCTCCTACGCTCACCGAAACAACGGCATTTCGCAGCTTGATACTAGACGAAAGAGCTGGAATGCTTTGCGGCGGAATCCGATAAAAAACCAGAATCAGCAAGACGACCGTTAGGATATCGACCAACAACTGAGTGAGAGCCAGGTCCGGAGCGCCGAAGAATACGAAGAACAGCGTGACCGTGATACCGACGACGCCGATGCTGATGATGGCGGTTAGGCGCGTACGAGCTCGAACGGTAACGAATGCAGCCGTGACTGCCAAAGCAGAGAGTATGATCTCCGTAAGGCTGGCTTGATTCGACCAGTCAATGGGTAGGTCGTGCATCCAGTCTGTTTCCAGCATCACGTAGACGAGGACAGCCACTCCTGTAAGAAGTACTACACTTGCCTGGCTCGCCAGCGTACCGCCCTGAATATAGCGAGTGGTCACACGCGCCAAGTCGTATATGCCGTATATGGTTCTGTCGAACACGTACACGCCGGTCAGGTTGGACGGTGTCTTGGCTAAGGCCTGGCGCAGCCAACCGCGTACGGCAAAAATGGCCGCACCGGCTACGATGGCGACCAAACTGGTCACCAGTACAGGCGTGAACCCATGCCAAAGCGCCACATGTGTATGCACCGCTACACCGGCGATCGACGACGCTGCGGGGCCGAAGATGTACTCGTTGAACCACGGAAGCGCAATAAATACGAGCGAGCCGATTGCCACCAAGAAGGCCGGCGCGAATTGGAACGAGAAGCTCGGCGGATGGTGCACGTGCGCCGGATCGTCCAATTTCTCCTCGCCGCGCAGGAAGATTTCCCAGATGAGCGTGAATGCCAAACCAACGAAGAACGCACCCGTCACGGCGGCGGCTACAATGAGCAGCCATCCGAGAGCGCCCGGGTTGTGCTCGGCGAAGCCAAACATAGAATCCAGGAATGTCTCTTTGGCGAGGAAGCCCAACAGTGGTGGAATTCCAGCCATCGAGAGACCGGCGAGTATCGCGGTGACCCCGAGGAGTGGTATTGGGCGCAGAAGCCCGCTCAGTCGACGCAGATCGCGCGTGCCCGTGGCATGGTCGACGATGCCCGCCACGAGGAAGAACGGGCCCTTGTAAAGAGCGTGGGCAAGGATGCCAACGACAACTGCGGTGTAGGCGATGTCACTGTCGAATGCGAGCAGAAACACCAGCACGCCAAGCAGACTCACGGTGGCGTAGGCCAGGAGCGCCTTCATGTCGTAGTAGCGGATTGCGCTGATGGCACCGAGCAACATGGTTATGCCTCCCACCACTAGCAGTGTCCAGAACCAAACCGGACTTTCGCTGAGCGCGGGATGCATGCGGGCGAGAAGATAGACGCCGGCCTTCACCATTGTAGCCGAGTGCAGATACGCACTGGCCGGCGTCGGTGCAGCCATCGCGCCTGGAAGCCAGAACTGGAACGGGAACTGTGCCGACTTGGTAAAGGCGCCCAACAAGATCAGCACGATGGCCGCTACTGTCCCCGGCGCTTCCAAACCGCCCTGTTTTGCGATGATTTCGCTGATCGTAAATGTGCTTGCGTTCAGACCGAGGATGACCATACCCAAAAGCATGGCCAGACCACCCGCGGCGGTGACTATGAACGCACGCCGGCCCCCCGCCTGTGCGCCCGGATCCTCGTCGTTGAAAGCGATGAGCAGATAGCTCGTTACGCTGGTGCCTTCCCAGAAGACAAACAATGTCAGCAGGTTGTCGGTCCAGACGATACCCAGCATGCTCGCCATAAACAGGTAGAGCAACGCATAGAAGTAGCCCTGCCGCTTGTCGCCGTCTAGATAGCCGTTGGTGTACAGGGCAACCATACTGCCGATCACGGTGATGATAAGCCCGAAGAGCAGACCCAGGCCATCGAGGCGGAACGATAACTGCATACCCAACTGCGGTACCCAGTTGATGCTTTCCACCACATAGTGGCCCTCTGCGACGGCGCCGGCCTGGCTCAGAAGCCACACGGCGATGAGGGCCGGTGGTATGGCAGAGATCCATCCGAATATCCGGGATCGATGTGGCCGGACTATCCAGATGAGAGGGCTGAGAGCGATGAGGCTGAGGATACTAAGGAAAAGGTAGGACGAAGATAGCATCGATGGTTTTTAGCCGCGCAAAATGACTGGCGATAGCCGGTTTCCCTACGAGGAATGGCGGGTGGATTTCGCGCTGTTGGTGCGCACCCAGAGCAAGCCAACGGAAGCCAGAATACATCAGCGAATTTGAATGCGCAACATTCGCGTATTGCGATTCTGTCAAGTCCCCTGGTCCTTTTATTGCTCTATGCGAGATAGGCATAACCTTGAAATCGAATTCAAAAAGTTGGTCCATGCGTGAGGATCGATTGGTTGCGACCAGCCGTATTGCATATGGTATACTGCGCCCTATATCCGTTTAGTGCCCTCTCACCGAACGATACGCCGGCCGGTCATCATGAGTGAAAACGAAACTCAGTCTGGGCGACAGCAGACTCAATTCATTTTTCAGTCCTCTTGGCAGTTGGCGTTATGCCGCGCACTGTCGCCCCTGGTCCAGTATCAAATCAACCCAAAATCGGTGCATCGGGCGATTCGCATCCGACAAAAGTAGTGGGGAAGGACAATGGCACTCGTTGGCGGTATAGAGGCAGGCGGAACGAAATTCGTTTGCGCGGTCGGCACTGGCCCCGATGATATTCAAGCTGAGATTCGCTACCCTACCGGGCTTCCAGAAGAAAGCATCAGTCGCGCTGTCGACTTCTTCCTGGCGAACGCGGGCGATGCTGGACTCGAAGCAATTGGCGTCGCGTCCTTTGGACCGGTCGACCCCGATCCAAGCTCCAGCACCTTTGGCTATGTGACGACTACCCCAAAGCCTGGTTGGGCACACGTCGATTTCGTCGGTCCGCTGCGCGAGGCTTTCGGCGTGCCGGTGGGCTTTGACAGTGACGTCAACGGGGCAGCGCTTGGCGAGCACCGCTGGGGAGCTGCGCAGGGGATGGATACGTTCGTATATCTCACGATTGGCACGGGCCTTGGCGGCGGCGGCATGGCCAACGGCAAGCTGATCCATGGGCTCATGCATCCGGAAATGGGTCACATGGCCATTCCGCACGATTTGGATTTGGATCCATATCCCGGTTGGTGTACCTATCACGGCGACTGCTGGGAAGGACTGGCCGCCGGTCCCGCTATCGAGGGACGATGGAAGACACGCGCAGAGAACCTTCCCCCGGATCATCCTGCCTGGGCATTGGAGGCTCACTACCTGGCGTTGGGCCTGCGCTCCATTATTTGCGTTCTATCGCCGCAGCGCATCATCATGGGAGGCGGCGTAATGCACCAGGAGCACCTGTTCCCTCTCGTGCGCAGAAACGTGCAGAAGTTGCTCAATGGGTATATCCAGATGCCTGAGATCCTCGAAGACATTGACGAGTATATAGTTCCACCTCTGCTTGCTGATCGCGCCGGTGTGGCCGGGGCGCTTGCCCTGGCCCAAGTCGCGCTAGAAGCGTGAAGTGACGTATTCACCATAACGACTTCACCGTAACGATGAGGCATCGGCGCAATGACGAAGTTCGACCCTACCGAACATCCGCACCGCAGATACAATCCGCTGACCGACCAGTGGGTGCTGGTCTCGCCGCATCGTACCAAGCGCCCCTGGCAGGGGCAGGTGGAGAAGACTCCGCCGGAAACGCGTCCAACATACGACGCCACCTGCTATCTGTGCCCTGGCAATACGCGTGCGGGCGGCAAGCAGAATCCGGAATATAGGCACACCTACGTCTTCGAGAATGATTTTGCGGCGCTTCTGCCAAATGGGCCGACAGCTGAGATCGGTGAGGGTGACTTATTGCGGGCTGAGGCGGAGACGGGTACGTGTCGCGTGATTTGCTTCAGTCCCAGACATGACCTGACGCTGCCTCAATTCGAGGTGTCGCAAATCAGGCAAGTGGTCGACGTTTGGGCGGAGCAGGTCGAAGAACTTGGCGCGCGGCCTGATATCAACTATGTGCAGCTTTTCGAGAACAAGGGCGCCGTGATGGGTGCATCGAATCCTCACCCACACGGTCAGTTGTGGGCGAACCGGACGGTTCCGCAAGAACCTGCCCGTGAGGACGTGCAGCAACAGGCATACTTCGCCAAACACGGCACACAGCTCCTGGCGGACTACTTGGCGACAGAATTGACGCGCGGCGAACGAATTGTCGTCGAGAACGACGAGTGGGCATTTGTCGTACCGTACTGGGCGGTGTGGCCTTTCGAGACTCTGCTATTGCCTAAGCGCGCCGTTTCCAGCCTGCCCGCGCTGGACGATGGGCAACGTGACGCTTTGGCGGAAATCATGAAACGGTTGCTCACACGGTACGATAATTTGTTCGAAACCAGCTTTCCCTATTCCATGGGCTGGCATGGTCAACCGACGGATGGGCAGACGCACGACTATTGGATCGTGCACGCGCACTACTATCCGCCCCTATTGCGGTCTGCCACGGTGAAGAAGTTCATGGTCGGCTACGAGATGCTGGCGAATCCCCAACGCGATATCACGGCGGAACAGGCAGCAACACGGTTGCGTGAGTTAAGTGATGTGCACTATCTAGAGCGGGAGGCCTAGACCGTCATAAAAGTGATGGATGCATCGCCCTAGCTCGGTTACTGCACCTGCTGGAATTCATTGTCCACCACCTGATAGATCCAGATTTGCGCATTTTCTAGGTCGCCATTGTCCTGGAAACGAAGTGAGTCGAGGATGGTATCGACGCTTGCGCCGTGCAGCGCATCGGCAACCTTCGCTGCGTCCAAAGAGCCCGCTTTGCGTACGCCCTCAGCGAGGACCTGCATGGCGACGTATCCGTTGACCGAATAGGTGTCGGGATTTCGGTATTCCACGGCCTGGTAGGCCTCAAACCATTGATCATCCGCTACTTGGCGCGGGCTCGGTGCGAACGCGCTGACGTACATTCCATCAGCGGTGCCGGCGGCCTCATCGATAGTTGCAGCCAGGAATGCACCGTCGCTTGCAAGCATAGGCGCGTCAATGCCGGCCTCGACAAGCTCGGCGCGAAGATAGGGCGTCTCGATCTCATAGCCAGCATAGAAAATCGCGTCGGCGCCTGCTTCTCGGACCGCTGAAACCTCATCCGCGTATCGGCTCTGTCCCTCTGCGACTTCCAGCGTCAGCGGCACATCCACATTGCGTTTTGCCAGCTCCTGAACCAGCGAATTGGCCAGGCCGCGACCATACTCCGTGTCATTGTGCAGAACGGCCACGCGCTTAGCCTGCAGCCGGTCGGCAAGGAATTCTGCGTCGACCACGGCTTGTACGGAATCATTGGCGTTGACCCGGAAAAAATTCGTATAGCCGCGCTCGGTTAGGCTCTGCTCGGAAGCTGTCGGCGTGATGACGACCAGCGGCATGTCCTTGTACAGGTCCATCGCGGCCAGTGTCTGACCACTGTTCAGGTGTCCGATTACCGCCAACACACGATTGCCTTGGCGCAACGCATCTTGGATCACAGAGACGTTTGCTACGGCAACGTCGCTATCGGACTCATCATCAAGCGGCACCACTGAGACGTTGTAGCCGTCAAGCCCACCGGCGCGGTTGATCTGCTCAGCTGCCAGGCGTACACCGCCCAGCACAGTCTGTCCGCCGTTTGCTTGAAACCCACTCAATGGGACTGCGACATAGACGAGGACATCGCCCTTGTTTGCTGTTGGCGTACTACACGCCGCGAGCGCGAGTAGGCTAAACATGGCCAGCAAAATTGTCGCCGGGAATCGGATGTGGAGCAGCAGGGAGGGAAAACGCACCGAATCAGCCCAAGCCTTTCGTACTGTAGTCATAAACGTCGTTAATGCTGCTCACCAAGTCGGTGAGGCTGGCAACCTGCTCTTGGATGTCGGCTTGTAGCCGCTCGGCGCGGCCGCTGCCTACACTCTGTGCGTCGATCAGGTGGATTTGGCTATAGACGGTCGCCAGCGCCGCCAAGCTGTTGTCCAACTGCAGCAACGCTTGACGCATGCGGCTGTCCAACTGCTGCAATGCTTGGAACTGGCGCTGTTTGCTGGAGATAACCCCATCCAGCTGCGCCTGCATGGCGCTGTTGGTTTCGAGCTTGCGTTGCGCCTCGAGTCTCTGAAGTTCCTGTGGCAGCGCCGTACGCTGTCGCGCCAGTAGATCGTCACCCCTATACGCGTCCAGGCGCAAGGCAAGCGCATAGACATTGCTGATCCAGTCAGTGACCTGGTTAGCTGTGTCCTCCAAACGGTCGCGGATCATGCCCGGGTCCTGTTGCCGGATCTGCAGTTCAATGCGCCTTTGGTACTCCAGCGCGGTATCGACCTTGATACGCAGGTCCTTATCCTTGATTTGAGCGGTATCAAACTGCTCTTGATAGAGCCGAAGGAAGACCTGGGCGTTGGCGTCCGCGTCTGTGAGACTCGAGTAGACGAGGACGACGACAGCGATGACGCCCAACAGCGGCCATCCGAACCACGGCCAAAATGGGAAGGGTTGCGGCAGTAGAAAGGTTAGGACGATGGTAAGCGCAACGATCAGCGCTGTTTCCCAGCGGAATATCGCGTACTGGATCAGCGCACCCTTTGCCTTCTGTTGGAGTTCGGATCTCATGACAGACATGTCACTTTGTCCCAGTCATCGGGCCCAGCCAGTGCCCAGCGGATTGGATGGCTCTCTCAACCGAGTGCCTACTCACACCGTGCGCACGCGCGCCTGTTAGAAATAGGTAGACACAATGCGATACAGCTCTTCAATATCAGTTTCGTCCGCACGCCGAAATTGACCTTGTCCGCTGCGCGCCATCTCCTGCAGGATCCAGTCGTCCGCATCATCGCCGAAGGCGATAGTAAACAATACGACGCGCGGAGCGGACGTGTTGGACAGAGCACGATCAAGATCGTTGAGTGTGCGTGCACTTTCATTATCCAGGCCATCGGTCATCACAACTATGGCATTGATCGCTTCGCCGTCAGCCTGAGCCTGCAAATCTACGGTGGCAGCATACACGGCGTCAATTAGCGCTGTGCCACCCATGGCCTCCATGCCGCCTATTACGCGCAGTGTGTCTTGTCTGTTACGGTCATCCAACACGCGGAGGGGCGTGAATCCCTTAACGTCACTAGCAAACTCCACGATGCCAATTTCATCGCGGTCTCCCTGTACCTCGTTCACAAAAGCAGCCAGCGCTTCACGCGTAGCTTCAATCTTGGCGCCTTCCATGCTTCCACTTGTGTCGACCACCAGATAGACCTTCGTGGGCCGTTTGGTATAGCGCCAGGCGTCACGCACGACGTTCACGACCGAAGCGGGCGGTATTTGGAGCGTGGTTTGAGGTTGTCGCCAGTCAACTGCGCCGGCTGCATTCTCCTCAGTGAACGGGCTACCCGGCCTATCCAGCGCGATCGAGAGGTCCGCGGGTCGATAGCCGGTCTCCAGTAGCCGGTTCTGTACTTTTTCGCTCGTCACATATGCGGAAAACGCAGCGTAAGTCTGTCTCTGATTGTCTGTGACTGGAAATTCGCCTGCGACGGATCCCAACTCTAGCAACGCGAGGGGGTGGTCGGTCCAAAGTGATCCTTCTGCCGGATAGATGGCGACCAATCTTTCGTCCGGATTTGATGAGTTCCAGTCGATCACAACGCTTTCTTGCCCCACGAACGCGTCCAGGAAATCCCGCCCTTCGTCAGCCAGTCGCTGGACAATGACGTCCTCTCCCTCACCGTAAAATCGAACCGTCGATTCCACCGCCTGCACATATTCGAGCGTGCCTGGCGCGGTGGCGGACTCCTCGGTAAGCCCTCTCGTCAGGTTGGCACCGGCGTAAAATTCGGCTAGGGTTGCCAGAAGTCCGCTGGCCGTATTCGTTCCCGCATGGTTCCACTTGAAATCCGGATCGGAGGTGGCCCTGTTCTGGATATCCTGCCAGCCAATGGGTTTATCCGGCCAGCCCAGTTCTCGAGCAACATTTTCCCATGCGACGATGACGAGGGGACTCACTGCGTAACGAGTCTGTCCACTGGTGCGGCCCTGACCGATGGGGATATTGCCTTCGGTGGTGCTCACCACTGTGCTTGCCCAAGCTTGCTCAAGTTGGTCAAGCCACAGGCTGCTGTCCGGTGAGATCGCCTGAAAATCGGGGCTACCCAGTGCTTGGTCGACGATCTTCTGGGGATCCATGGCGACCAGGTTTACCTTCATTAGCTGGCCGTCCTGCGTTTTGAAGTTCGAGGCATTGAAGTCACCAGCGATCTCATCCAGCACCGGATACATGAGCGGTGACACTGCCACCGTTAGCTCGGGACTTGTTGCCGACCACGCGGGAGCACCTTCTTCGCTGGCGGAGCGATCGCCACGGATCGCGCCGAGCAACCACATGCCGCCGCTGAACGTAGCGCTACAAAGCGTGATGGCCAAGACCAAGACCAAGCCAACGCCGATGAGGATATTGCGGCCCGAATGAGATGAAACCGACCGACGGTACTGGCTCATGTCCGAATACTCACTGTGCGACGTTCAGTTCAAACCAGCGGAGCAATGTCAGCAGAACGTCCCGGTCAGGGCTTCGCATAGCGGAAGTACGCGGGACCACATTCTCCACGCCCTGATCTTTCCAGATAGTGAAAAGACTGTCAGGTACCGAGTCCACGGTTACATTGGGATTGGCGGGGCGCAGGCCATAGGCAAGCGCTGCCTTTTGCTGTTCTTCGCTGAGGAGAAAGCGCTGGAATTCAAGAGCTGCGTTCTTCTGTAGCGCCGAAGTCTCGGGGCCCACCCATACGGTGAAAGGGAAGTCAAACCACGTGAGATAGTCCGGGTAATATATCTTCAAGGGGTCTTCCCAACGTGTCCGGATCCCCTGCATGTTTTGTAGCAGGTCACTCTCCAGCAACTGTCCGCCGTCGCCGACGCTGTAGCCGAAGAGAGCGAAGTCCTCGGCGGTGTAAGCGCTGGCACTACTGAAGTCTGTGACAGCCCCCATTAGCTCCGCCAGCCAGGTTTGGAACTCAGGATTCGTGACATCTTCGACGGTGATGTTGGTTCGGTCGTAGTATTCGCCGGCCATGGCGATCATAGCGGCCAAACCGCCGACGTTCTTGTTGGGATTGGGAACTACCAATTTGAAGAACCCCCAGCCGGGTTCGCCGCCGAGTTCGGGCCAGCCGCCTTTGGCGATAGCCGCATCGTGAATGACGGACCAGTCAATTTCTCCGAATTTCTCTTCCAGGGCATCGGCACGGCTACCGTATAATCCCCAGGCAAAGAGGCTTAGTGCGATGGGCCGCGCACGATATTCACCGTCTGTCAGAAAAACGTCGCGACCGAGGCGTTCTTTATAGGAAGCATTTGCCAGTTCCACGAGATAGCGGCTGTCCGGAATCCACGCCGTGGGGAAATCGTCAAGTTTCGCCCGTTCGGCGTCGGATAGGTCGTCTGGGCGCACGTCGGACGGCAGCGCGCCATATTCGTCACGATCCCAGCGGCCCAGTGCAGTAAGCCCGTCGACTGCTTCAATCTCCACATGAATCGGCACGCCATCGACGCTGTGGTCGCCTTGATTGAACTCGTCTGCAGCGCTTCGGATCCACGGCTCGACCGGAAGTGAGGTGAGTACGCGTATTTGCACTGTGTCGGGCCGATCCACGACCAAGGGATCTACGCCAGGATTCTGTGAGCGCACGAGTATGGAGACGGCCACGATGGCAACGGCGGCCACGATAATAGCGAGGAACAGCCACCGAGTGCGGTTCATTTCTTGAGCCTTCGCGTTTGCGAACCAGCAACAAATCTACAAATAGAATGCATGTTTTGTGTTGGCGATATATTGATATTGGTCGTCGTGCCAGCAAGTGCGGCGGACGCCGCACTTGCCGCTTGGCGTGTCCGGTATGTGTATCGTGGCACGCCTGTCGAAACTACAAACCCGTTATTCGTTGATGCCGAGTCTCTTCTTGCGCTCTGCAAGCTGCGAGTCCAACGCGCTGCGCTCCAGGACCTCATCCATCTGCTCATCCAGGCTGGCAGCGCGTATCTCGCTTGCCGTCGACGCACGGTCAAGTCGAGTCCGGATGCTTTCCGCGATACTGGCAATATCGCTGTCGCCGGAGCCCATCAAATCGTCCAGGCTTTTCATGGCTTTGGCGGTGGTTTCTTTGCTCTTGGCCAATTCGAGCAATGCCATCAGCTCCTCGCGCTCTTGCTTCATGGTGGCAAGCCGCGCCTCCAACTTGACCTTTGCGTCGAGGAGGGATTTGAATTCGGTCTCCTGGCGTTCTAGCTGTTCTGAGTAACTCGTTACCAATCGTTGCGTGCTGTTGTACCGGCTTTGTAGCGCCGCAGCGGCAGTCTCATTGCCCTCCATCAGGAACGCGTCGATAGCCCGGTCCATTTCGGCAAGTTTGTGTTCATTGTCAACGAGCCGTCGGCGGATCGATTTGGCTTCACCGCCAACCGTGGCGGCAGCCTCTTCCAGGTCCTCCAGATTGTTTTCTACCTGCCGAATGTACTGATCAACGACGGCAATACTATTGCTCTTTAGCGCGCGGTCCACCAGATCGTGCAAATTGGCAGAAATCAGGGTCGATACCTTTTCCATAAGAGATGCCATTCGTTTCCTCCCTTTGTCCCTTGGTAGCGGGTAAATGCCTTTGCAATGGGCTTTATCATGCCCCTAGTCTTGTCGCCAACCAGCAACGACCGACGTCTGTGCCTACTCCGTCCAACAAACAGAACATCCAGTGATACTACGTACCAGAATGTGTCCGGTTGCAAAACTATTATAGCCTTGTGATCAGGAGGTGGCAACGACTTAGGGCTGACATTCTACCCCCTGGTGGCTGACACATCTATTGTGCTCGCTTCATGAGGATGAAGGCCTGAATTCCATGGTTTCGCGCACGGCTAGAAGGATATCGTCAACGTGATCGACCAGCCGGCTACTGCTAAAGCCTCGCACCGCACGTAGCTGCTCCGTACTGGATGGCGCCGCTCTGGCTATGGCGTGGAGCAGCTTGCTTCCGGCAACAGCAGAAGGCGAACATCCCTCACTCACTGCCTTGCGTTGGCGGATTTCCTGGAGCTTTAGGAAGATGGCTCGCGTTTGCTTCTTGGTGACAGTAGTTTCGGCCAAGTTAGGTGAGCGCTTGTTGGGCTGTCCGACAGGCTGCCCCAATCGTTGTTTGGCAAGCCGGTCCGTGTCGCCTTCTTCGGGAGGGTGGAGCCGGACAAGGTCTATGAGGACAGGACCATAGCGACTAAGCCTCTGTGGCCCCATGCCGGGAATTTCCGCCAGTTCGTCCAGGTTGGACGGACGGGCTTCTGCGATAGCCAAAATAAGGCTATTGTCCATTATGGTATAGGGTGGCCGATGCTGTTCTAGGGACGCACGGCGGCGCCAATCCCAAATGGCGGTTTGAAGCCTCGTGTACTCCTGTTGTTCTTCAACTGCCGGTGCTGGGGCTGAATCCTCTATGCTGGATTGCTCAACTGGCGCAACGCCATCGTGAGGTTGGGACGCATCATTTTGGTGTTCTTCCCGCCAAGATAACGCCAGCGAGCGGCCAGAGATGGTAGCGCCCACCAATGGAAAGCCGTTGCGATCGTACTGCCGAAGATGGTTAGCGTCCAGCAGTTCGTCTATACTTTGCACCACCGCGCTCTCGCCCAGGGCTCGCAAGACACCAAAATGCCTTGCTTCTTCTGCGGGGACGGGGGATCGAAGTGCGCCGACCAGGATACGCGCCAGCCCATGTCTTCCGACAGCTTTGGGCAGGCTGACGAGACAGTCGATGATCATGGCAGCGATTTCGGAATCGGATAACTCTAGCTGTGGCAGCGCTTGCGGCTCCAATATGTCGGGGCGGTTCCCGGTACAGTTGTCGCAAACATGACAAGACACGATGGGACGGCTGCCAAGATAGGCGCCGATCATTCCGTGTCTGCAGGTCTCGGCTGTGGCGTAGCTAATCATGTCGTCTATTCTGCGTTCACTCATGACCCTAGTGTGCGCCAGCAGTCGTTCCAGTCGAATCCGTAGGTCTGCCGGTTTCTGCACAAGATGAATGAGCATGCGCCGTCGCTGAAACTTAGTCGTGACGAGTCCATCTTGTTCCATGGCCAGCAGCCGGGCTTCAACATCCTGCAATCGCCACTGCATGTATTTAGCAATGTCATTTACCTTGAATACAGCGCTCTCACCCGGGCGCAGACATAAGCCCTTACAGAGAACCGTGAAAATGTCGTCTCTGCCTAACGCCTCGTGGCCGGATTGCATCAATGTGATTTCGACGATGTCCGGAACGTCGAAGTCGCGCGCGATGACGCCCACTCTTTCCAGTATGCTTAGCGCGACCCGTACCGACGTCTCGTCGGCATCCAGGACCGCCTGTATTCGATTCGCGTCTATTGGTCCCGAGATAGGCAGTTGTTCATCAAGCTGCGAGGCGTGGTCTTGTGCGACGGCAAGCGCGTTACCTGATTCGAACGGGACGTCGATTCCGAGTTGGCTTGCTACCGCTACAACCACCCTCTCGAGGAATTCGATTGAGTATTCGTCAGCCTTGGCCCAGCGGCGGAGATTGGACCAGTCGTTGCTGCTATAGAAGAGTACACCTTGGCTGAGCTCGCCATCACGTCCTGCACGACCGACTTCTTGGTAGTAGGAGGCCAATGACCTGGATGGATGAAAGTGGACAATGAAGCGAATGTCGGATTTGTCAATGCCCATGCCAAACGCCACCGTCGCCACGATGCACCGAGTCTGACCGCTCATGAATCTGTCCTGGATTTCCGCCCTGTTGTCCAACCCGGCGTGATACGCTTCGGCGCTGACTCCTGAAGCACGCAATTCGTAGGCTATGGACTCGCACGTCCGGCGGCTATTGGCATATACAATTCCACTACCATCGTTTTGCAGCACAAATGCCTTGAGGGCGGATAGCTTCTCTTCATCGCTATTGAAGCGCAAGGCCGACAAGTGGAGGTTTTGTCGGAAAATGTCCAGCGCAAGTACGCGAGGTTTAGCGGCCTTTTGCGCCGAAGCTCCGGCGTCACCATCAGCATAGGATAGATAGCCCAAGATCTCATCTCTGATTCTGGGCGGAGCTGTAGCCGTCATTGCCAGGGCGGTTGGCGAGCCCAATTCACGAAGCGCGTTACGCAGGAAAAGGTAGTCCGGGCGAAAGTCGTGCCCCCAGAGACTAATGCAATGTGCTTCGTCGATGACAAAGAGTGAGACACCAGAGCGGCGCAATGTGTGCAAGAAAGCAAGGTGGCGCATACGCTCCGGTGCAGCATAGATAAGCTTGTAGCGTCCCGCGGCGATTGCCTGCATGCGCGCCTCCATCTGCTCGTCTGAGAGCGTGCTATTGATGAAGGTTGCACGGCGGCGTTCCGCCGCAGGCAAATTCTCAACCTGGTCCTTCATTAGCGCGATGAGGGGGCTAATGACGAGCGTAGCGCAATCACCCAGCAATGCCGGTAGCTGATAGCAGAGTGATTTACCGGCTCCGGTGGGCATTACGACCAGCATCGATTCGCCGCGCATAACCGCGGCGATTGTCTCAATCTGGCCCGGACGAAAATTGCTGAAACCAAAGTATCGCGCGGCTTCCAACGTTATGATACGGCGCTCTTGGTCCGATACTGTGCACGCGCCATCGCCGGTCGGCATCTCATCAGCCAGATCAGCGGTCACCGATTCCCAGCGGGGCGCTTGCGCAAGCGGTGCGAGAACACTCAGAAGCTCATCCACGTGGACCAGGCGACGGCGCTCCAGTTCTGTAGCGGCCGCGTCCACGCTTTGGCTATGGCCGAGCGACTTGTGCAGTTCCGAGAAACGGACAAGGTCGTGGTCTTCTATGGCAGACGGAATGCCGGCGCCGAGGCGTTCAAGATATTCATCGGCGCGGTGGTGGTCGCCGGCCCTAAAGGCCACTTCAGCCTGGGAAAGGATTATTGCCAGGTTATCCGGGTGCTCATCTGCGACACGATCCAATGCCCGTTGCGCTTCGATGATCTGATTTTGGGAAGCCAAGACCGCCGCTGCCGCGGATACGGCGGTGGCGCTGCCTGGATTTGAGAGAATCAGCTCTTCGGCGGCATGCAGCGCCTGGTCATTCTTTCCCGTAGCCTGTAACATTTCGACCTCAACGGCCATCGCCGCGAGCGCAGGGCTGCGTCGCAAACGACGTTCAACCAGGTCCAGTGCTTCGGCGCATCTGCCGAGATCTGCCAACGCTCTAGCTTCCCAATCCATGAGCGAGAGCGAGCCGCTATGAGCCTCGCGCAGCGTTCTCACAAGCGAGAGCAATTGGTCGCCGCTACCCCAGGTTTGAAGGTAGTGCAACAATCTATCGCGCCAGTCCGCCGACAGTGCGAGAAGCGACGCTGGCTCAATCCCTTCCAATGACTTAGGTAGATTAAGGTCGAACGGGGATCCAGTCATATGATGTTGCGTCAGGCCGTGTAGCAAAACTCGGAACTTGCCCCGCAGACACCGTTTGTGGATTGGACGGTCCAAGGGCAAGAAGTTGTCAATGCAGGTGGGCTAAACCTTACATGAGATGGGAACCTTCTGTCAACGTATGAATGCGTGGAAGGAAGATGAATGATGATCGGTTGTGAGAGTCATGGCAGGTGGAACGGAGCAGGTGGTTGCCGAATGCGCAGATACCTGCTTTGGCCGCATTCCGACTAAATATATCGGCACCGGACAGGGTACGCTGCGATCCATGCAATCGCCCAAAAGTGGTTCGACTTTGACGGCGGGTATTTCGTCTCCTATAATTACGCTTTATTTGTATATAGCGCTGTTTTCAAATCCGCCATCTTTCGTAGACGCAGTGACTAGTTCCAAAGATGCTGCAAACATCCGAAGGTAGAAGCCGCGCTATCGTAGGGTAGCGCCTCGGCGCGCGTTTGTCCGCTCGCCAGTTGCCTTCGGTTAGCTGTGCGCCAAATTTAGGAGTAAGAAATGACGCGAGTATTTGTTACTGGTCTTGGAGCGATTACGCCGATTGGCAACGATGTAGAGACATATTGGCAGAACCTATTGGCCGGCAAGTCCGGTGCAGCAACGATTACAAGTTTTGATCCTGGTGAGATGCCATACAATATGGCATGCGAAGTGAAGGACTTCGATCCGGAGCAGTACATGGATCGGAAACTTGTGCGCCGATCGGCTCGCCCAACGCAATTCGCGATCGCTGCTTCGAAACAGGCACTCGCCGATGCGGGACTTGAAGTCACGCAGGAGAACTGGAACCGGATTGGCGTGATGATGGCGACGGGCGGCGGCGGCTTGACGGAAATTGAAGGCGCCAGCATCATCATGGAGCAGAAGGGGTGGCGAACCGTTGGTCCTTTTGTCGTTCCCAACGCAATGGCGAATGCTGTTAGCTGTTTGGTTTCGATCGAAACGGGTGCGCGCGGGCCGGTAATGACGAGCAGTGCCGCATGCGCCAGCGGCCATTACTCGATACTGGAAAGTTATCATTTTCTGCAGCGCGGTGAGGCAGATGTGATGATTGCAGGCGGTACTGAGGCAGCGCTGTCAATGCTTACTCAGTCGGCGTTTGGCCGGATGGGCCCCTTGTCATCGCGTACCGATGATCCTCCCCACGCGAGTCGGCCATTCTCTGTGGATCGAGATGGGTTCGTGAGTGGCGAAGGTTCCTGCGCTGTGATCCTGGAGACCGAGGAGCACGCACGGGCGCGCGGCGTGACTCGGGTATACGCGGAAGTACTAGGTGGTAGGCTTACAGCGGACGCCTATCACATTACCGCCCCGGATCCTGAGGCAGACGGAGCCGCTAGAGCCTTGAGGGGGGCACTTGAGTCCGCCGGAATAAATCCGGAAGACGTGAATGTGGTATTAGCGCACGGAACCGGAACGGTGTTGAACGACGCCGGTGAGGCAAAGGCCTTGAAGGATGTCTTTGGTAGCCACGTGGAAAAATTGAAGATCACCAGTATCAAGAGCATGGTCGGACACAGTATGGGCGCGGCGGGGGCGCAATCGGCCGTGGCGGCCGTCCTAAGCTTGGGACGGGGATGGGTGCCACCTACGATCAATTACACGCCGGACCCCGAGTTGGATATTCCCATTGTGGGTAATGTGGCCCAGCCGGTGGACGCGACTCATGCCATTGTCAATGCGTTCGGTTTTGGAGGACAGAATGTGGTTGTGGTTTTCCGCAAGGCGACCTTCTAGCGCTTCAATGTAAAGGGTACTCGTGCGAGTCAACGATACATAACCAGAGTTTTTCATGATTACTGGTCAAGTCATACGTCGCGAAATTCGCGTCCGGTGTGAGCCAGGAACACGTCGGCAAGCGTGGGGTGGCTCACGCTGACCTTGGAGAGTGTAATTCCGGTTCCAGCGGCCAGACCAACGACATTCAGCAGACGTTCGTCTCCGTTGTCGACACCGATCTGCATACACCAATCTTGGCTCGCAACAGGCTCGTGACCGTCGACTTCCGTGTGGGAACCATTTCCAGTGTCAGGCGGGCCCGCGTGTTGGACGATGCGAGAAACGTAGGGTTCTCGGCGCAATCTCTCGGCGAACGTTTGCGTTGCGCCATGACCGCAAGCCGTGACGACGTCGGCTCCCATCTGACTGATGAGCTGGTTCGGCTCGCCCTCAATGACTAATTGGCCGTGGTCGATGATGCCTACCCGGTCGCTCAGCGCCTCCGCTTCCTCCATATAGTGAGTGGTCAAGAGAAGTGTAAGGCCCGTCTCTTTGCGCAGTCTCTGGATATAAGCCCAAATGCCGGCTCGATTCTGGGGGTCTAGGCCTTGTGTCGGTTCGTCAAGGAACAACACTTCCGGACGCGTCATGAGCCCGCGTATCAATTCCAGCCGGCGTTTCATCCCCCCTGAATATCCGGCAACCTTTCTGTCGATAGCGGATTCGAGTTCGACCATCTGCGCCAGCTCCTCAATTCGCGCCTGGCGCACTGACTTGGATTGACCATAAAGCCGGCCGTGAAAATCGAGGATTTCCCGTCCTGTCAGCTCCTGGTCCAACACCATCTCCTGAAACGTCACACCGATACGACGGCGGACTTCTCCTGCTTCGTTCACAACATCGAAGCCTGCGACACGAGCATTTCCCGTAGTTGGCGGCAACAGTGTGGTCAGTATAGAAATAGTAGATGTCTTTCCAGCACCGTTCGGTCCTAGAAGAGCGTATATCTCGCCCTTTGCAATAAGCAGGTCGATTCCAGCAAGTGCGACGATAGCCTCGCTGTCTCCCTGATCATAGGTCTTAGTAATAGCGCGGGCTTCAATGGCAGCAGTGTTCACGTTACATTCTCGTCGTACAGTTTCTAGTTACGGTCTCACGACACAGCCTCTGTGGCATCTCACATTACGTGCGTGATCCGCAGGATACCAACTGCCAGTATGACGCCGGCGATCGCAAAACCGATCGTCTCCGTCTGAAATCTAGACCGTGCATCGGCCTTCTTCTTTACCTGGATCCATGTGATGTGAGCAGTGGCGATAGCCAGGATCATGGTCACGGGGTGCTCCCATGCTGCGAGTGTATTGAAGCCTAACCATTGCTGGCTCATGATCCAAATGATTAGGCCGAGCAGTAACTGAATATCCATGACAATTGGCGTCGCCATACCCAAACGCTGATCCCATGATCCCCATTCACTGCCCCTAATCCATCCATAGAGCGCTCGCAAGATTGCGATGGCGAGCACGAGCACCACAATATGTCGCCAGCCTGAATGCGCTTCGACCAGAATGTTGTACATTGACATAAATATTGACCTCAGTCCTAGTGGTCGTTAACGCGTTGGCTTCGGCCGCCACGACACTAATTGGGAATGATTGCATTTTCATCTGTGCAATTATGCACAGAACGTTGACATGTTACCTTACTGCTGCTGTATCGCCAATGTCATCTTTGCGAACGGTAAGGACACCGTGCGAAGCGGCGTTTACGACGTGCGTAGAAGATCTCCGGTGCGTGTACGCTCGGTCTGCCAGAACTTCGCGATACAAATCGTTAAGATCGCGGCGCCTGATACATAGACGATTGGCAACTGGGTCGTGGCGAGCGCTGAGTACGCGATCAAGGGCCCGAGTGCAGAACCTGCGTCTGTCAGCGTGGCGAATGCAGCAATGAACTTGTGCGGGTACGGCGTCTCCGTCGCGACAGTGTTCGCAGTGGCACTGACGACAACGACGAGGGAGCCATCCAACAACAACACGACTAAGAATGCCACTATAGCGCCGGTTGCCTGCGCTGTCCATGCCGTGATCAGTGACAGAAACATGCACAATATTAGTATGAGTAGGGTGTTGGACTTTCCGATCCGATCAGATATGGCGCCTACCAGAGGACCAATCAGCAGGTTGGTTGACCACCTGGCGCCGTGCAGAAGGCCGGTAATGGTCGCTACGCCAACGCCAAAAACCAGCGCATCTGTCGCCTGCGTAGTCTTGGACAGAATGTAAATTGAAGTGGTCGAGACAATGACGCCGCCGAGCATATAGGTAAAAAAACTTGTTATGGACAGCCATCGAAGCTCCGGTCGTCCAAAAGCTAACTCGAGGCTCTGTTGCCAACCCGTGCGTGTGACCGTACCGGGCGGTGTGGGTTCTGTCGCATCGGCGTTGGATGTCCATCTGTGCCATGGGATGCTCAGCGCCACAGGAATCGCTAGCAGCCCAATTACGGCAAGGGTCTCCACCGCTGCGACAAATCCGAAATGGTCATAGATGACGCCACCGAGCACAACGCCCGCCGCGCTGCCAAAGCGTATCAACCCCAGTAAAAGTCCTGTCAGCCGGCCGCGAATATTCTGCGTCCCAGTCCAGGTAGCGACGTAGCCGCCTTGGCGCAAACCTGACCAAGCGATACCCCACGCGATGCGCGCCAGTAGGAACACCAAGAATCCAGCAGAGAGCCCGTAAGCGAATGTCGTGGTCAGGCCGAGCGCTGCCGAGCCGACGAAGGGTATTCGTGGGCCGTATCGTTCAAAGGCAGAGCCGGCCCATTGGTTGGAGATCAAACGCACGATGCGATTTGCACTCAGAAGTATACCGACCAAAGGAAGCGCCCAACCAAGGTGCGCTGCGTGGAGCGGCAACACGCTGTACATGAGCGAGTCTCCCATGATGCAGAGCGCAATTGCCGTTCCTGCTGCTATAACCATGCCACCCGAGCTTTGGCGGTGTGAACTGAATGAGCGTGCGTCTGCCACGATTCCGTGGAATCTCCAGCCAGTAATCTTGGAAATGAAATTGACGATAAGCCTAATAGAGGCAGCTTGAGTGTCCAAGTAGTTGCGTCGGGCAAACGCGGTGAGCAGATCACCGCGTAAGCTTTGCAACAGATTTTAAGACGCAGATCATATCATCTGAGAGAGTTCGGACCGAAGGCACCCGCCGGCGATATTGCTCTAAATGTTCAAAATCGGCATCCTAACTATGCCAATGTGTCTTCGTTCTGGTACACTCTCCGCATGTCTCCTCCAAGCTTACAGAATCAGGTCGCGATCGTATCAGGAGCGAGCCGCGGGATCGGGGCAGAAACGGCGCGTCTTCTTGCCCGCGACGGGTGCGCTGTGATCCTAACGGCGCGTGAGCAGGAGTGGCTGGATATGGTGGCGCGCGACATCGTCCATCGCGGTGGACGCGCTATCGCTGTAGCGGGAGATATCACGGACCTTGAGATGGTCGAGGAAGTAGTCGAATCTGCACTGGGGCGCTTTGACAGGATAGACATTGTGGTTAACGCCGCCGGCATCGTCTGGCCGCTTGGTGCAGCGGTCGATACAGATCCGGAAGAATGGGCCTACGGCATCCACACCAACTTAATTGGACCCTTCTACTTCGTCAATAACGTACTTCCCATCATGATTGACCAGGGTTACGGCAAGATTGTAAATCTTACGTGTGGCAGTGGTCGGGCCCCGGCGCCAGGTGAAAGTGCATTGCGTGCCGCAAAGGCCGGTCTCGAAACGTGGACGCACAGTGTGGCAAGCGAGCTGATAGGCTCTGGTGTCGTGATAGCGTGCCTTGATCCCGGGATCGTTGATACCGGCACCCGCCGTGAAGTACTTGAGATGGACTTGGACGATGACACGGTGGACCTTACAGCCTGGTTGCCGACCGCAGGCGCCGATGAGCTGTGCAGTCCCGCCGATGCCGCGCAGATGGTGTTATCTCTGCTGAATGATATGAAGGAGAATCGACCAGGCCACATTTATGGGCTTAGCAATAGGGTCTTGAAGCCATAGCGCGATGGTAGGCGTGCGGGGCAGAAAACACCTGTCATAGATCCCGTTTTATAACGGTACTTGGGTCAACTGAAGGATAAGAAAGCAGAAGAAGGGAAGAGCACGCTATATGTCTCACGAAAATGGATTTGAGAAGATCGTAGTCCCCAGCGAGGGCGAGAAGATCAGTCTGGTGGGTGGGACGCTGCACGTTCCGGATAGGCCGATTGTGGCGTTCATCGAGGGAGATGGTACGGGACCAGATATCTGGGCGGCAAGCCAACCGGTGCTGGACGCCGCTGTAGCGCGCGCCTATGGTGGTCACCGCGAGATCGTGTGGATGGAAGTCTATGCAGGCGACAAAGCGAATGATGTATATCAAGAGACCGTTTGGCTGCCTCAAGAGACTATCGACGCGATCGACGAGTACTTGGTGGCCATTAAGGGTCCGTTGACTACGCCCGTGGGCGGAGGTATTCGCAGACCCGAGCAGGCCGCCGCGCTC
>JBJYXA010000736.1:0-3943 GCA_046259705.1 Caldilineaceae bacterium | reverse complement strand
CTGCTCAGTTGGAGCTGATTCTGTGATTGGCGCGGCGCCGTCTTTGACCGGTTCGTCGCGCGCTAACGCGTCGGTCGCGAAATCATCGTCTGGGATGACGGTCGCATTGTCCAACAACTCGGATACGCGCGACTGCACGGCGTCGGTCTTGGCGCTTTGTCCATTATCCGGCTGTGGATTGCGATGTTCTTCAGCTTGCGTCGGCATATGCACTATCCAACATCATTATCTAGCGCGGATTGACCTCGCGGAAATAGTCTTCCAGGATCGCCTTTGCCACCGGTGCAGCGGTTGCTGAACCTTCGCCGCCATCATATACAAACACCGTGACGGCAATCTCCGGGTTGTCAAACGGTGCAAAGGCGGTGAACCAGGCGTGCGTAGGCAGGTTGTCCTCGTCATCGCGGCGACAGTCTTCCTTTTCCGGAATGTATTCACAGAACTCGGCTGTACCTGTCTTGCCGGCGACCTCCACGTCGTCGAGCTTGGCCGCGTATGCGGTGCCGCCCGCTTCGTTCACGGCTTCGCGCATCCCCTCGCGCACCAGTGCAATGTCCTCCGGGTCCACCGGTAGTTGCCGCGCCACAATAGGCTCAAAATCCCGCTGCAGGCCACCGTTGGCGTCTATGATCTGGCGCACGATCTGTGGCCGGTAGACGGTCCCTCCGTTGGCCACGGCGGCGGTACTCACCAAGACTTGCAAAGGCGTGGCCAGCATGAAGCCCTGGCCGATTGCCATGTTGTAGCTATCGCCCGTCGTCCAGCTTTCAGCGTACAACTGGCGCTTCCACTGGTCGTTGGGCACGTCGATACCGACTTCGCCGGGCAGGTCAATACCGGTCGGGTCGCCATAGCCGAAAAGCTTGGTCCAGTCAGCGAGTCGCTTCTGCCCAAGGCCCTCGAACTTCGTTGGAGGATACCCGCCCCCTATTATGTAGAAAAATATGTCATTCGACAAGGCAATTGCACGGACAACATTCAACGCGCCATGCACAATGCCCAATTTGTGGTTCCAACTCACGAATTCCTGCGCCAGCGATGCGTCGTTCGGCGCGTAGCGGTTCGGTAAGTAGATAGGGCCACTGTCGACGATGGTCGTGTCCGGTTCGACAACGCCTTCCGCGAGCGCCGCCGTCGAGGTAACCAGCTTGAACGTAGATCCGGGCGGGTAGAGGCCACCAATAGCGTAGTTGATCAGCGGCCGGCGCTCGTCCTGTTCCAGTGCGAGATAGTCCTCGTTGATGCGCTCTGCAAAAATGTTGTTGTTGTAGGAGGGGAGGCTGACCATGCCGAGAATGGCGCCGGTTTTCGGCTCCATGGCAATCGCCGCGCCCCAGGGCGCTTCCGCCGTATCCATGGCCGCCTGCAACTGATCAGCCATAACCTTCTGCAGACGTATGTCTAGATTGAGCGCAAGGTTCAAGCCAGGCACCGGGTCCGCTACTTCCCCAACGGTACGAATTTCGCGGCCGAGAATGTCCACCTCGACGTTCTTGTAGCCGGGCAACCCGCGCAATTCTCGCTGATAGCTATATTCCAGTCCGTTCAGCCCTACGCGCTCATTCGGATTCGAATAACCCTGAGCGCGGTAATCCTCCTCAGCAGCGGCCGGAATCGGCCCCATGAAGCCTAACACATGGCTGAGCAGGTCACCGTACACATAATCGCGCACGGGTACCTCTGTTACGCGCACGCTGGGAAGCCGGTAGCTTTCCTCGGCGATGTCAAAAGCCCTGTCGCTGTCGAGCAAGTCTAGGATTGTAACCGGTCGGGACGCACTGCCCTGCCTTCCGATTGCGACGGCGCGTTCCACCAAAGCCACCATGCCAGGCAGCGGCAGAGGCTTCGAAATATCAGGCGCAAGGACGGGCTGCGATTGTTCCACCGGGGGACCGCCGTCCTCGGGAAAGACAAGCTGCACGGGTCCCGGAACCGTCACGTAGTCCAGATCGACACCGGCATCGCTGACGGTAGTGGCAAAATCCACACGCCCCAGGCGCAGGAACATGATCTCCGAGATGCGGAGCGCCACCTCTTCGTCCGTATCCGCGCCGATTAATCGCAACACCTTTGCGATCTCCAGCGCCTCTTCGTTTTGCTCCGTTTCGGGATCGTTATCGGGGAGATCGTTGGGTACGATGCCGACTTCGAAACTGGGTCGATTTCGGGTAAGGATATTACCCTCGCGATCATAGACGACACCGCGCGGTGAAGCTACTTCGACCAGGTCAAACCGGTTGTCGTCGGCGCGCGTGCGAAAAGACTCCCCCTGTACGATCTGAAGTTGATACAGGCGTCCTGCAAGCAGAAGGAATACCAGTACGACACCCATTCTGAACAGGAACATGGACAGCCGTGACGTATCGCGAGTTTCTTGTTGTTCTATTAGGCCAGACACAGTCTACTCATTGCCAAGCTAGATATCCTGGCTCTCGGGCACACGATTCAGGAACGGAACGATCAATAGCATCAGAAGTACATTGTAGATCGCCGCAGGCACAACAACGTATTGTATCGTCGGCAGCAGCGGCACCTCACGCGGCGCTACTTCGAATAAGTCCAGCACCTGCAGGATCCCAAGGTATACTAGACCGTACGCCGCAGTACCTAACGCGATGGCTCCCAACGGCACCAGCAGGTTGAAACGAGACAGGGTGCGATGACCGAGGCCGGCGATGAGCACGGCGGCCATCAACGCCAGGCTGGACGCGCCCATTGGGCCGCCGCTGAATATGTCCAGCACAATTCCGCCCACGAACGCCCATATCAGCCCCGACCGGCTGCCATACACGAGAGTAGCCACGACGAGCACAAGGAGCACCAGATCGGGTTTCACGCCGCGGATTTCCAGACGCGCGGCAGCCGTGGACTGCAGGAGCCCCAAGATCAACACAAGTGGGATCATCGCGTAAAAAAGCATGCCGCGGTTCAAGGGCTGTTTCCTTCCGGAACGGCTTCACTGTCCGGAGAAACGATTTCCCCTCCTTCACCGGCAGCATCGACGGCGTCTGACTCACCACCGGCACCCCCAAGATCGGTACCCTCGGCGCCTTCGGCTTCTTGGACCGTTTCTGCGCTCTGCTCGAGCAGATCCGGCACATCCTCGAGGGGATCGAAATTCGTCACAACCATGACCAATTCGAGTCTTGGGAAATTTACCGTGGGATGTACAACCGCCTGTTGGAAGACGTCGATGTCGCGTTGCCGAATCTCGACAACCTGACCGATGGGAATGCCGCGAGGCACACGTCCGCCGAGGCCCGATGTCAGCACTGCCTCGCCTACGCTGAATTCCTCTCCTTGGGGGATATAGTCCATCACCAGGTCGCCGCTCGGCGTGCCGCGCACAACACCGTTGAGGCGACTACTTTGCAGGATGGCGTTGACGGCGCTACTCGGATCATTGATCAACAGGACTTTGGAGGTCGATTCGGTAACTTCGCTTATTCGGCCGACGTAGCCCTGGTCCGTAATGACTGACATACCGACGCGCACGCCATGACGCTGGCCTAAGTCCAGCATGATGTATTCGAGAAAGTTATTGCTTTCCCGGCCGATGACGCGCGCCACGATCTGCGCACCTCGCAGGTCCAGACCAGGCCGAGTCTGGGCATAGGAGAGCTGTTCGCGCAACCATTGGTTCTCGCGCTCGACCTCGCGCAACTCAAAATTCTCGGCAACCAGGCTGGAATTGATGTTTTCCAGCTCCGCGTTGCGCTGTCGCATCGTCCGCAACTGCACGAGGAAATCGACAGCGCCGGTCATGTTCTCTGCGACGCCCGTGGTGCCCACCTGCGCCGGTGAAGTCAATTGTGTGACAAAGCTCTGTACCGGCTCGAGCTGTCCAGTGACCTGCAACGCCATGAGCAGCAGCGCCGCCATGGCGAAAATGAACAAGCGGACGCCGATATCACCTATTGACCAGGGTTTTCGTTCCGTATCA
>JBJYXA010000735.1:0-5598 GCA_046259705.1 Caldilineaceae bacterium | reverse complement strand
GGGGAGCCCTGGACAATCGTAGTGGTCGGTTCAGTTGTGCTCATAGGCGTCAAAGATTTCCGGTGGAAAGTGTATCCCGTCATAGTAAGTGCACTACTGCGGACCGTGGGCGGCATTCAACTATGGATGCCGTCATGTGTGCGCGGGGCGGTAACCGTTGTTTGCGAACGCGCGCGCCGTTCCAACTGTTACGTCGCAATGACTTGTGGGGTCTCGATGCCGCATGTAGGGGCGCAACATTGCGCCCCTACATGCGCTGCCCCGTACAACTGTGGCGGGCCCGTACGGGTTACGGTCTCGCCGGCGTGCGCGCTACTGTACGATCACCTGGTCACCTAACTCGGCCTGCAGCAATTCCACGGCGCCGTTCGCCGCTTCCTCGGGCGACAAATCGCCGTTCTCAGCCTTCACCATGAAATCCCACACGATGTCGAAATACGGACCATACATCACATGGTTCGGCTGATAATAGTTATGGTCCAGCATGTACAGCGTTTCGGACAGCAGCCGGTCGCTGGCGTAGTCCTCGTAATCCGCCTGCGACTTGAGAATTCCCAAGTGAGTGCTCTCTACAGCATGCAGCGTATTGATCTCCGGCGTAGTCGTTTTGGCAAGCAGTGCGCAGGCCGCCTCCTGGTTGGCAGCGCCCGACGCCTTCTCAGACGTAATCATATACACCAGCGGATGCGAAAGCGTGCCGCCGGGCTGTCCTTTGATGCCTGAGGGCTGTAGCGCAAAGCCGACAAAATCGAAGAGATAGTCCTGGCCGCCCAGATCCGCTACGTAGTTTTTCGCCCAGTCAGCCCACTGCCAAATGCCGCCATTCCAAAACAGCACATTGCCGTGGCTCACCGTGTCGTGCCAGATGCTGAACTCCGTGCCGATGTAGTTCTCAGGCGTAATGCCCACCTCTACCACACGGCGCTGGAACGCGTACCAGTTCTGCAAGGCCTCCTGGTCTACCACCAGTTTGTCCTGTTCGGCATCGTAGAGCTTGCCGCCGTACGAGAAGTAGTACTGCAGGTAGTCGCCACCCTTCGTGGGCCGGTGCCAATAGCCATACCCAGGCTCGACTACGCCCGCGTCAATCGCCTCCTTGGCTGTGGCGATCATGTCATCCAGCGTGAATTCACCGTTCATGATACGGTCGGGCAGCGAATCGATCTCCTCTTGCGACCAGCCAAGTTCCGCTAGCTTGGCTTTGTTGTAGAACATGGGGCGGGCCTCGGTGTCCTGGGGAACTGCCCAGACATTGCCATGCCAAGTAGCGGCCTCCCACAGCGAGTCGATGACGTCGGCAAATTCCGGATACTTCTCCTTACAGAACCCAAAGTCTACGATATAGCCGGCGTTGGCCCACACCGGCACATCCTCGTGGCCAGACAACACGATGTCCGGCGCTTCCCCGGCGTCGGCAGCCAGGGTGAACTTCTTCTTGTAGTCGGCCCAGCCCGCATCGTCGTTCAGGGGCGTCACGGTGATATCGAAATCGGTGACCATTTCCGCGGCTTTGGCGGGCCCATCAGCGCGCCAATGCTCCACGTCGTTGGCCTCAGCCCAGACGTTAAGCTCGACGGGACCGGATGCAACGGCTTCTTGCGCCTCTCCGGAAGACGCTTCGGACGCTGCCGGCGCTGGCGCTGCCGGCGCGGCGCAGGCGCCCACCAACAGGACGGCAATAGCCAGCAGAACAGCAAGCCAACTCCCTCTTCGCAAGGTCATAGCATATTCTCCTGTTGAAATCGTGCGTGGTTTGTGTGTAGACGGTGCCTGGGGCCACGGCCTACTGCAGTTCGCACGCGCTGCAAAGACCCAAACTCCAAGCCCGCGCGTATCGTAAGTATCATAGGTTAACAGCGCGTAAAATTCAAGTGAACATTTTTGCTTATTTCTCTCCGTCAGCACCCGAATGAGCGTCCTTCGAGTTGCTTAGCCTCGCAAATGACAATCGCTCTTCGCGTCGATGATTTCCATCGGCCGCCCGACTCTTAGGGTTACCCATGCCGCCTGGACCGTAGTCCCACACGTCTATTGGGACCAAAATAGGTCACTGGTCTCATGACAACAAGACAGCACGCATCCTACAATTCCACACAGCGATTTCGCCGATAACGGAACGCCACTACGTCGGGCCACGCTGGCCCTTGCGGAATCCAGATCTCTGAGTTGGGTTAGGAGGAATTCATGTCTCTTTCGTATCCGACGGTAGAGCACATTTATCAGCACCATACGCTGGATAGCACCCGGTGGGACAAGTATGTAGCTCGCAATGAGGACGTGATCATCGCAACACCATACAAATCCGGCACCACTTGGATGCTGATGATCGTTATGCACCTGATCTTCCAGGACCTTCAGATTCGCCCAATCTGGGAAATCTCGCCCTGGCTGGACAACCGCAAGAAGCCGGTGCAAGAGGTGATCGATTTGCTTGACCGCCAGGAACACCGGCGCTTCATCAAGACGCATTTACCGCTGGATGGGCTGCCGTTCCATCCGCAGGCCAAGTACATTGTGGTCGGGCGCGACGGTCGCGACGTCTTTATGTCCCTGTGGAACCACTATAGCAATCTAGCCGAGGCTTCCTATGCCGACAAGGAGCGGCAAGGGTTTTTCTTTCCGCGCTGTCCAGCCGATATCCGTGATTTCTGGCAGGAGTGGATTACCAGCGGATCGTTTGCATGGGAACATGAAGGCTACCCATTCTGGTCAAATCTGCGTCATGTGCAGACGTGGTGGGATTTCAGTCACCTGCCCAACATCCTATTTGTTCACTTCAGAGACCGGCCGAGGGATCTGGAGGAAGAAATCATCCGCATCGCAGACTACCTGGATATCTCGGTACCGGACGAATGCGTGCCGGGCATCGTCGATGCAGTCACCTTCGCAAATGTAAAACAAAATGCCGATGCGCGTCTACTGCGCCCGTTGGCTGCCCAGGCAGGACCTGCTGTCCACGCCGTCCATCTGGCAAACGATCTGCAGAAATCGCGAGAACGCTTGGTCAGTGCTCGAGAAGAAGAACGACGACGACTGCGCCGTGACCTGCACGACGGTCTCGGCCCGGTCTTGGCTAGCCAGGGCCTTAAGCTCGCCGCCATCAAGCAAGTACTTGATCGCGACACGGCCATCGCCGAACGGTTGTTGGACCAGGTCATGCTCTCCAACGAACACACCATCGACGATGTGCGACGCTTGGTGTACGGTCTGCGCCCACCGGCACTTGACGACTTGGGACTCGTCGGCGCCATCCGCGACCAGTTCACCGCCGATGGCGGTGCCGGCGCAGTCGGCCTCCACGTAACGGTCGATGCGCCCATTGAGGATCTGTCGTCGATTGCCGCCGCCGTAGAAGTCGCCGCCTACTGGATTGTGCAGGAAGCCTTCAACGCCGACCGAACCCAAGCGATCATCCGCGCTCGATCCGCGGGGCTGGGCGCATAGGATCCTCGCCGAGTAAGGTTAGGTTTTCCAAATAAGAGACTTACTAAATGTCCGGTGCACGGCGCGGTATGCCTTCCCAAACGACCCCGACACACCTGACAGAATCGCCTCGCACTCCACAGATCGCACGGTTTGACGGGGTGACGTTCGTCTGCGCGCATCACTTTCGCTTGAAGCGACGAAGTAGCCAGGGCTGTCGCAGACCGGCCTACGCCGTGATAGAATGGACGCGGGTGCCCAGTACGCCCCGGTCATCGGTGACAGGACGTGACCGCAACTGTGAAACCTAGACGCCATACCCGTCTACGCGGTAGCCACCCGACTTGGACCGCGACCATGCACCGGCCATTGAAAGGTAATCATGCAATTCGGAATTCAGCTTCCCACCTACTGGTCAGACTACGGAGACACCGGCGCCAAGCACACCCTGGAGCGGGCCGCCTCGCTCTGCAGCGACCTGGAATTCGACTCCCTCTGGTGCAATGACCATGTGATCACGCCGGCGCAGGGACGGCCGGTCGGCACCATCGTCGAGCCGCTCATTACACTGGCGTCCGTCGCCCATTTGGCGCCAAACCTCAAGCTGGGCACATCGGTCCTGGTGCTGCCCCAACGCAACGCCATCGTCGTCGCCAAACAGGCTGCCGCACTGGACTTGCTTACGGACGGGAGGCTCATGCTGGGAATCGGCGTAGGCTGGAATGAGCCAGAATTCGACTTCCTCAACGCCGATTTCTCGCGCCGAGGACGCCATACGGACGAAGCCATTCAAATCATGCGCACGCTATGGTCTGAAGGAAATGCGACCTTCCACGGTGAATTCTACCGGGTAGAAGATGCCGTTTTCGAGCCGAAGCCGCAGCAGAAACGCATCCCGCTCTGGATAGGAGGCAGCTCGCCTGCGGCCATCCGCCGCGCTGCGCGGTTCGGAGACGCCTGGTCGCCCTTTGGCATCGGCGTAGACGCGTTTCGAGATGGCGCAGCGTTGCTACATGAAGAAGCCGGTAATCGCCCGTCTCCGCTGCTGGCGGCGCACCTCATGCTCAACATTCCGGCGTCCGCCGGTGAGAAAGCCGCGGGCCATGTAAACGGCAGCCCTGTTCAGGTTGCCGGCGTCCTGAAAGAATATCAGGCGGCGGGACTGCAGGCGCTGATCTGCGGCATCGAGGCGCATGACTTCGAAGACTGGCAACGCCAACTGCACATCATTGCCGAAGAAATACGTCCACAACTCCGACAATAGGTGAATCGGGCCCGCTGCACCACTCACGATTCACCTGCGCTCTCACCAAGAACGGGGGCATCGTGCCAACAACTCACCAATCAGTTCCGTTGCTGGTAAGTTCCAGTTTGGCCGCGCAATCGCAGTTCCTGGCTTCCGCTACAGTCACTAAGTTGGCTGAGACGCTGGCGATCCTCTTCGCTATCTGGCTCGTCTATTACCTGGCCCTGCGCGCGGTCAACGAACGCGTCGACGACGCCAGGCAACTTTATTATTGGCGAAAGTCGCTCTCGTCTCTCGCACTCACTTTGGGCGCGATACTGCTTGGTTTTCTATGGTTGCCGTCAGTCCAGTCCTGGGGGACCTTTCTTGGCCTGGTGTCCGCCGGTGTGGTGATCGCCCTGCAGCAGCCCATCAGCAATCTCGCCGGATGGCTGTTCATCGTCTGGCGCCGGCCATTCGACGCCGGCGACCGCATCGAAATCGGCGATTTCCGAGGCGACGTCATCGACGTGCGTCTTTTCCAGTTCTCCCTCCTCGAAATTGGCGGCTGGGTCGACGCGGATCAGAGCACGGGGCGCATCCTGCACATCCCCAATGCGGACGTCTTCTATAAGACCATGGCCAATTACAGTGCCGGTTTCAAATATATCTGGAACGAAATCCCGGTGCTCATCACCTTCGAGAGCAACTGGGAAAAGGCCAAGGGTATCCTGCTGGACATCGCCCAGCACCACGCGGAACACTTGAGTGCATCGGCCCAAAAGGAGGTGCAACGCGCGGCTCGTCGCTTCATGATCTATTATCCGACCCTGACGCCGATTGTGTATACGTCAGTGAGGGACAGCGGCGTCCTGCTCACCATCCGCTATCTCAGTGAGCCGCGCCGCCGCCGTGGGACTGAGCAGGAAATATGGGAGGACATACTGCGC
>JBJYXA010000734.1:0-3085 GCA_046259705.1 Caldilineaceae bacterium | reverse complement strand
GTGGGAGAGGAAACGGCGGATGAACTCATGCGGTGTGAGTGTCATCGTCTTCCAGCGCTCACGATGGCCGGCGCGATAGTCCTTGTATCGGAACGCCACGCCATCGGCATCGACCCTGACGAGGCGCCGGTTCGAGATCGCAACGCGGTGGGTGTAGCGCGACAGGTAGGCCAGCACCGCTTCGGGTCCGGCGAACGGATCCTTGATGTTGACGTACCAATTGAGCTTGCGTAGCGGCTTGAGGAAGGCATCAAAGGTGACACGATCGGCGAGACCGGCATGCTCACCGTAGAAGTTGAGCAGCCTGTCATCATGGGCCTTGATGAGCTTCTCCAGAAACAGCCGTTTGAACAGCTGTGAGAGCACGCTGAATGATAACAGGAACGTCTTGCGGCATGAGATCCACTTCGACCCATCGAGCGATATCCCACCACCCGGCACGATCATGTGCACGTGTGGGTGGTGCGTCATCGCCGAGCCCCAGGTGTGGAGCACGGCGGTAATGCCGATCCTAGCACCGAGATGCTTGGGATCGGCGGCGATCGTCAGCATGGTCTCCGCGCTTGCCTTGAACAACAGATCATAGACGACGCGCTTGTTCTGAAAGGCAATGTCGGCGATGGGGGCCGGCAGTGTGAAGACCACATGAAAATACCCGACCGGCAGCAACTCGGCCTCACGGGCTTCGAGCCAATCCTGTGCCGCTGTCGCCTGACACTTTGGGCAGTGCCTGTTGCGGCAACTGTTGTAGGCGATGTGCAGATGGCCACAAGCCTCGTTCTCGCAGCGCGCAACGTGGCCTCCGAGCGCTGCCGTGCGGCAACGCTCGACCGCCGTCATCACCTTCATCTGTTCAAGGCTGACGTGACCGCGATTGGCGGCAAGCCATGCTTGTCCATGGTCGCGGAAGATGTCCGCGACCTCCAAAGCTGGACGAGACATGCCGGTGGCGGCTCAAGACTTAGGCTTGGCCTTCTTGCGCTTGCTTACTTTGGCCGTGCCATCTCGCAAAAGGTCGATGGGACTTTCAATAGCTGTGATCAGAGCCGTTGCGACGCGCGTGTAGCGTGCTGTCGTCGTGAGCTTGGTGTGTCCGAGCAGCGCCTGGATCACTCGGACATCGACGCCGGCATCGAGCAAGTGTGTTGCAAAGGAGTGGCGCAGAGACCGCACGGTGACCGGCTTGGAGATGCCGGCGGCATCGGCGGCCTGGTGAAACAGCCGGTTCTGCTGTCGTGCCGTCAGGGGCTCGTAGGGCTGGCGGCCCGGAAAGAGATAACGCTGTTCGGGCCGAAAGCCGGCGTCGTACTTGGTTGAGCGTTCCGGCCAATAGCGGCGCAACGCCTCAAGGACGGCAACCGGCAGTTTGACCTGGCGGTCCTTGTCGCCTTTCGATTGCACGATACGAATAATGCCGCGGTCACTGTCGATATCGCCGACCCTCAGACGGATCACTTCGCCGGGCCTCAGACCGCAACCGTAGGCCAGTGACAACATCGCCCGCGCCTTGATGGATGGCGTGTTCGCGAGCAGACGTGCGACTTCATCCTGGCTCATTATCGGCGGGATCTTCTGCGGCTCGCGAAGGTGATAGATCTCGGCGGCAAGGTCATGCCGGCGCAGGGTCACACGGAATAGGAACTTGACGCCGGTCATGATGGTGTTGCGTGTCGAGTTGGAGATATCGCAACCTGCCAACTCCGCCTGGAAGCCGCGCACGTCATCCGCCGTTGCAGTCTCAGGTGAATGGCCGAGCCAGGCGGCAAATCGACGGCAGCTGCGGATGTGGGCCGTCTGCGTCTTCGGGCTCAACTTGCGCGCCGTCATGTCTTCGATCATACGCGCTTGCAGTGGACTTATGGCGCGCCTGCCTACTCTACTCATGGGTGAACTCCTGTCCTGAAGTAAGGTTCAACACCTCGATCATCAGGACAGCGCTCCCAGCTGCCTCTCCAGCTTCTCAGACGTAGTTAGCGCTCACCAACAAACAGCCGCGCAGCAAACGATATCGCGCAGCGATTTTGTTCTTTGACCCAAGGCGGAAGTCGCCCTGCGGCTACTTTTTTGCCAAAATCATGTTTGCGGACATGGGGCAGGTAAGCTCTTTAAGGCCTTGGTACGTTGCCAAACTAGTTTTCACTCGCTCGAGAATTTGAGTGATCGTTTCTTCTCCCAGTTCAACACCCGCACGGGCGAGCGCACCGCCACGCACCAAGCCAAGTGTAAGCGCGTCGGAACTGGGGAACCGTGATGGGTGAGTCTTTGTTATCGACTGCAAAACCTCGAACCCGGCTTCCGCAAGCTCCCTCTCAAGAATTGATTTATCTCCTAAAGCAAAAGAAGAACCGACAATTTTGGCTTCTGGCGTACCCACGAATTCTTGCACTGCCGACACCACTGCCGCATGACCAGGATTTTCCGACAGAGAACACCACACGGCGACCGCGAGTCGACCGCCGTCTGTCAGGACGCGATATGCTTCTCGCGCAGCCTGCACACGGTCTGGGAAAAATTGATACCCCTGTTGGCAAGTGACGAGATCGAAACAGTCAGTCTCAAAGGGAAGGTCAAGCGCGTTGCCTTCTCGCCAGTCGATTTCCGGAGCCACTTCGCGCGCGGTCGCCAACATCGTCGCATTACTATCACAGCCGACTACCGTGCCCTTGGTTCCGACACAGCCGATGAGTTCTCTAGCGACGACGCCCGTACCGCACGCCACATCAAGCACACGGTCACCTGGGCCAACTTCCACGAACTCTGCCAAAATGATAGCCCATGGACCGAACATCGCCGGAACCATAAGCTGCTCGTAATCAGTTCCGAGATTCCCGGACATCTTCCATGAAGACATATCGGCCTAACAACCTAAGTTGCGCTCCTTCGGACAAGGGGCAAGTGTAAACGCCTTACTCGCAAATTCCTAGCGAGTCGCTGGAGTGACGTGACTTCTGGTCCTGTGCAGGTTTCTCGGTCGCTGGCGAGGTGCCAGCTGTGATGGCAGTGCGCTTGCTCGCGTCCGAGAAGCGCCAAAGCACGAAATCGCGGGATGTAGGGCTCAGTTGGTGCCGCCGGTATTATGGGGATT
>JBJYXA010000733.1:0-5284 GCA_046259705.1 Caldilineaceae bacterium | reverse complement strand
ACCTCTTCCTGCGCAGCGGGCATCTGCCCTACTATGCGGATACCATGTACCCGCCTATGGAGCTGGAAGGCGTGCGCTACTACGTCAAGCCCATGAACTGTCCCATGCATCACAAACTCTTCGCCGCCCGGCCGCGCAGCTATCGGGACATGCCCATACGTTTTTCCGAGTACGGGACGTGCTATCGCTACGAGAAGAGCGGCGAGTTGTTCGGGCTCATGCGCGTACGCTCCATGCAGATGAACGACGCCCATATCTATTGTAGCGAGGACCAGTTCGAAGAAGAGTTCATGGGTGTCATCGACCTCTATCATCGTTACTTCAAGCTCTTCGATATCGAACGCTACATCATGCGCTTCAGCACGCACCACCCGCGCGGGCTGGGCAAGAAGTATGTGGACAACGAGCGGCTGTGGAAGAAGACCGAGGACATGGTGCGCCGCGCTATGGAAAACGGCGACGTGGAGTATGTCGAAGTACCGGACGAGGCCGCTTTCTACGGTCCGAAGATCGATGTGCAGATCTGGAGTGCTATCGGCCGCGAGTTTACGCTGGCGACCAACCAGGTCGACTTCGCGGTGCCGCCGCGTTTTGACCTCAAGTTCGTCAACAACGAAGGCCAAGACGAGACGCCCCTCTGTATCCATCGTGCGCCGCTGAGCACACATGAGCGCATGATCGGCTTCCTTATCGAGCACTTCGCCGGCAACTTTCCGGTGTGGCTATCGCCGCGACAGGTGGCCGTGATTCCCATCACCGATTCGCACAACGAATATGCCGAAAGACTGGTGCGGCAACTGAAGGATAAGGGCGTGCGCGCCGCAGCCGATATGGGTTCGGATCGCATGAACGCCAAGATCCGTTCCGCGCAGATGCTCAAGGTTCCCTATATGCTGGTGGTGGGCGATCAGGAGGTGGAGAACGGCACAGTCTCGCTTCGTCGCCGCGACGGAGAGCGCAAGAATGGTATACCGTTCGCCGAATTCGTCGACCTCGTGACCTCACGCATCAAGACCCGATCGAGCGACCTGTAACCGAGTTCGCACACCAGCCATGGGCGCGCTCTACCGCCCATGGCTGCTTTTTCTCCCCTCGTCCCGTCCCTTGCGCGAGGCATAGTCGTTGGGGTGCAAGACGCTGTAGTGACGCCGGACGAACCCGTGGAAGCTGTTCCCAGCCCGCATAGGGTCCAGAACCCGTCTTGGCGCTGTAGGACTAGTTCGCGCTACACAGAGCTAGCCAGCGGCACTAGTTTCATGCGCAACATGTACGCCATGTAGAACACGTTCAGCGCTGGAGGCAGGACAACAATTTGACGGTCGGGACCCTAAAGAGCTGAGTCGCCCGCGATAGCTGGAGAGATCCCTCGATACGCCCACCATTGCAAGTTTCCCTCATAGTTTACTTGACGCTCTCCAGGTGTAATGCTATACTGCGACGGTTCTAGAATGCGACCGTTGTGCCAATCGTCATGCTAGAAGAATCTGATGCATGTGTGCAGTCGCGTAAGCGGCTGCCGTTTGTACGTCAGGAAATTGGCGATGGGCTGTGAAACCGGCGGCCGGTTGTTACCATAATTTTCGTTTTGAGCAAGGAGACTATCTCATACGTAGGAGCACGTTTCGCCCTCCGCAGCAGGACAATACTCGCGTCAACGACGGTATTCGGGCGCGGGAAATTCGTGTGATCGGCGCAGATGGTGAACAGTTGGGCATCATGACTGTACCGGAAGCACTCAGAATTGCCGATGAGAAAGAGTTGGACTTGGTGGAGGTTGCGCCGAATTCGACGCCGCCAGTGTGCCGGCTCATGGACTACGGCAAGTATCTGTATGAAAAACAGAAGCGCGACCGCGAGTCACGCAAGTCGCAAAAGCAGATCGAGATCAAGGAAGTCCGGCTGCGACCGAAGACGGACGAGCACGACATTCAGGTCGTGCTGACCAAGATTCGGAAGTTTGCCAAAGAGGGCGCCAAGATCCGTGTCCGTATGCGTTTCCGGGGCAGGGAAATCTATCACCCGGAAGTCGCGCAGGAGATTATGCAACGCATCGCGACCGACGTGGGTGACGTGGTAACTGTCGAGGCGAGACCAACGCTCGACGGGCGCAGTATGGTAATGGTGCTGGCTCCCACATAGCCCTGGCTCGCGTGGCCTCGAACTGACAGTAACTTGCCGACGGGCGAACAGCCCGTCTCTCGTTGTCAGCTTCCAACACCGAGTGCACGCAATTCGGTCATGCTGGGGGATGCAAGGCGCGTTTACTTGCAGCGAAAGCGCATCGCAGCGGCAGGAGTTTGGTACGGAATTCTGGGTATGGGTATCGGCAGTAGATTTAAGCAGAGTTTTTTGGAGGACTGAAAAATGCCAAAGATGAAGACGCACAAGGGCGCTGCCAAACGCTTCCGTCTGACCAAGCGAGGAAAGATGATGCGGATGAAGGCAGGCAGAAGCCATCTGAAGCGCAACAAGCGGGCGAGCACCAACCGGGATTTTCGCCATGCCGTACCCACTACGGTGACGGCGAACATCAAACAGGTTAAGGCTATTGCCGGCAAGGCAGCGAAGTAACGTAAATTTCGATCAGAACTATCACACATACGTGACCGGCCCCTAAGAGGCCTGATTGATGTCAGGTCCGCCATCACGGGAGGATATGAAAAATGCCGAGAGCTACATCCGGCGTCGCCGCCCATAGGCGACACAAAAAGGTACTGAAGTTCACAAAGGGTCAGTATGGTACGCGCTCCAAGCTGTTCCGGCGCGCCAATGAAGCGATGCTGAAGTCGCTGTTTTACGCATACCGCGACCGGCGCAACCGCAAGCGCGACTTTCGCCGTCTGTGGATCACGCGCATCAACGCCGCGTCCCGCATCGAGGGTCTGAGTTACAGCCGCTTTGTCCACGGTCTGAAGAATGCGAACGTGCAGGTAGATCGCAAGGTGCTTGCCGATATTGCGGTGCACGATGCTGCTACATTCAGCAAACTGGTGGACCTCGCCAAGGCGAACCAGGACAGCGCGTAGACAGGACGAGCCGACGTTCTGCCGACAGTCGCGATCGCGGCGCTCCGGTGTCCGCGATGACCAACCCAGAATCTGATAGTTACAAGCGGCGGGAGTCCGAAGACTCCCGCCGTTGCTGTTATGGTGATCTACCTGGAAGGTTCCATGTGTCCGACTGTGTCCCCGCTGGAATTGGCCCAGCATTCACCGATTCCCATGCGCGCATGCAACATGGTACTCTAGTGTCAGCGGACGATTCATGATGAGCAGTGCAATGATCACCAGCCCAAACAATGACCGCATCAAGGCGGCGCGCAAGCTGCACTCGCGCCAGCACCGCCGCCGCACAGGTAGCTTTCTCATCGAGGGCGTCCGTCTCATCCGCGATGCAGTGCAGAGTGGCTACTACCCGGAGACCGTCTATTACGTGCGCGAGTTGGATTCTGCTGGCGGAGGGCAAGGCGAACCACAGTCAGAATCACAGGGCGAAATTGAGACGGAATTGCAGCAACTCGTGGCGCTCCTGCAGGCAAAGGGCGTCGAGTGCACGCCCGTGTCCTCGCCGGTGCTCGCCTCGATGTCACAGACGGTGACGCCCCAGGGAATCGTCGCTGTAGCACGCGTGCCGGACCTTCCGCTCTCGACTCATTCGGCATTGGCGCTCGTACTCGACGGCGTCTCCGATCCGGGTAACGCGGGGACATTGCTGCGCAGCGCCGAAGCGGCGGGCGCCGGCGCGGCTATCTTCGGTCCAGATGCAGTCGATCCGTTCAATGACAAAGTCGTGCGCGCGGGCATGGGCGCTCACTTCCGCATGCCGCTGCGTGCCTGCGCGACATGGCCTGAGGTCAAGTCGACGCTAAAAACCATCATGGGCGGTGACGCGCCCATCTACGCAGCGGACGCCGGCGCTTCGCTGGCCTATGACGCCGTCGACTGGACGATACCTGCTGTGCTCGTCATCGGCAGCGAAGCTACCGGAATCAGCGACGCCGCGCGCGCTGTGGCGACGCCGATCTCCATCCCCATGTACGGGCCGGTGGAGTCGTTGAACGCAGCCATGGCCGGTGTAGTGATTCTTTTCGAGGCGGCGCGCCAGCGTAGAAATTATGTTCAGGCCAGCGTTGACACGTCTGAAAGCTACGGTGTATCATAACGTGAAATATTCCTTGAGGCGCCCAACTTCAGAAACCACACAAGTTGGGCAAGGGCCGGAGGGGACATCCTCATGACAACGAGCCTACTATGGTATCTCCTGGCCGGCATCCTGCTCGGATTTGCCGCGTCGACGCTATGGGAATGGTTGTATTTCCGACGCAAGCGCATGAAGCTGGACGAGCGTCGTGTCCAGGAGCTTGAAGCGCAATTGGCGGACGAACGGGCCTTGAACGCGCAGCTGCGCCTGGCCCAAGAAGAACTGTCCGGCCGCACCGCGCCCGCTTACGCGAGTCCCGGCGTTTTCCTGGACAGCGAATCCGCGCGAGTACAGACACAGCCCGCGCCAGACACGATTGCTGGCGGATCTCCGCCAAGGTCGACCGCCGCGGAGTATAGCGCGCCCACTAGCAGCGTCGCCGATGCAACGGTCGGCGCTCAAAACACCCCTACCGCCACGCCTGCAGCTACGCCGGCAAGTACAAGTGGATCGCCGCAGAACGCGCGCGCTGTTGCGGTCGCCGCTTCGCAGGCCGACGGCGCCAATGCGGATGCAGACCGCCACGCGGACAGGTATGTGGACGCCCTGGCCGTTCAGGAAGATGATGAGGATGACGTTTCCACGCTGGAACGTCTGGCCGCCGAACTCGCGCAAAGCCCGCAGGAAGCTGCGCCTCCGCCGGCGCCGGCCGCCCGAAACGCTCCCGTTACGCGTTCGAAGAACTATCCGGACAATCTGTCCCTTATCAAGGGTATCGGCGATGTGTACAAATTCCGCCTCTATTCGGCCGGTATTTTCACATGGCATCAGCTTGCCGAAACGGACGTCGAGACGTTGCGCACTGCCACCAACGCCTATCCCGGTTCCAACGTGGACGAGTGGGGCGAGCAGGCGCGTGCATTGGCGGAGAAGCATGGCCGTGAGGACGCGTATTACACCGGTCCCGTTCCTGACGATCTAACAGAGATCATTGGCATCGGTCCTGTGGGCGAGCGAACACTGTACCGGGCGGGGATCTGCACCTACTCGCAACTCGCCGGCGCCACGGTTGCCGAGCTACAAAGCCTCTTTCCCGTCGCCATTGCCGGCGATGAACCCAACTTCAGTCAATGGATTCGCCTTG
>JBJYXA010000732.1:0-6701 GCA_046259705.1 Caldilineaceae bacterium | reverse complement strand
AGCTGTTCGGGAGCTTCAGCACTGACTACGGCTACCGAAGAACGTACGCCTATCGCAACGTATAGACTGCGCAGGAAGCGGCACCCCCCTGCAGGGGGGTGCTGTCCAGATAAGACAAATTGCTATTGGGACAGCCGGTGCCTCGTTCGCATCGGCTTTAGTTTTCTCTCACGCAGAGATCAACCAATGATGGAGAGCGAACAAACATGAAGCCTATCAGGAATTCGGCGAAGGCCATCATTGTCCGGGACGGTTGCCTGCTGGCCACGCACAATGTCGATGAGTACGGCGACTGGTATCTCTTACCAGGCGGCGGGCAGGAATTCGGAGAGACACTACAAGAAGCAGTGTTGCGGGAATGCCAAGAAGAACTCGGTGCTGCGGTGCAGGTCGGCAGGCTAAGGGCCATACGAGAGTACATTGGTGGAAATCACGAATTCGCCGAGACCGATGGTGACGTGCACCAAGTTGAGTTCATGTTCGAGTGCACCGTCCACGACATGTATGAACCACGAAATGGCCAAGCAATCGACACGTACCAGATCGGCGTGGTCTGGCTACCGCTGTCGAGTCTGGATGATTTCACATTCTACCCGGCAAGCCTGAAGACCATTTTGACCAGCGACGACGCAGGCGCGCCGATCACATACTTTGGCGATGTGAACTAGGCTTGTTGACGAGTGGGGGGAGCGACTGCTACACGGGCGCGCGCAACACGCTGTCCAAAACAAGCGACACCGCACCCAGAACGCTGTCATCTGTTCCCTGTGCAGAGGGTAGAATGGTCAATGAGTCGCGCATGGGGAATAGACTTTCTTCTTTCACCGTCTCGCGCGCCACAGGAATAAGCGTGTCGCCGATTTCGCCTAGCGCACCACCGAGGATCACGATCTTCGGGTTGAAAATGTTCACCAGGTTGGCGATTCCGATACCGAGGTATCTTCCCGCCTCTCGCAATACTGCACCCGCAGCTACGTCAGATAGAGAAGCCGCCTCTGCCAAGTCAGATAAGCCGATTCCGTTCACGTCCATCTTGGCGCCGCCGTTAAAGTCCCTGGCGCGCCGGTGGTACGCGGATATCAGCGCCTTGGGACCGATCAGTGTTTCCCAACAGCCGCGCTTTCCGCAGCCGCAAGCCTCACCGTTCGGCACAATACACATATGCCCGATTTCACCGGCAAATCCATTTTCGCCGCGCAGGAGCTCACCGCGGGCCATTATGCCCCCACCGATGCCTGGTTCGCTGGCGATATATATGAAATCGGCGATATCGCGCGCCACGCCGAAGTAAAACTCAGCCAGAGCGCCCGCGTTGGCGTTGTTCTCCACAATCACAGGCAGGTCAAAACGTTCCGCCCAGCGGCTGCGAAACTGCGCATCTACCAGACGCAGACCTGGGGCGTAGCGTAACGCGCCCTGCGCGGCATCGACGAGCCCCGGCAATATGAGGCCAATCCCGCAGACCAAGAGTTCCGCCTCTTCGGCCGTCGTGAGCGCCTGACGAGTCATTTCCTCGGCGATATGGACGTATGTTTCCTGTTCTTCACCCGCGCCAATCAAGATCCGGCGCCGCCAAAGCGGTTGACCGGCCAGATCAGTGAGCAGCACGTGCACATATTCCAAACCGATCTCCACGCCGATTGCGCCGACGCCCTGGGTGTTTACCTCCAGCAGCAGACCAGGCCGGCCGACGCGGTCAGTACGGAAGCGCGTTTCCAGGATCAATTTTGCGTCAAGCAGCCTGGCCACTATGCCGGAAATCGTACTGCGGTTAACGCCGATTCGCTTCGCCAGTTCGGCGCGAGACAGCGGCGCGTATCGCCACAATTCGTTCATTGCCAGCGAGGCATTATGGCGCCGTATCGTGTCCTGATCGGCTTTTCCGGTTGGAAACATATGGGCCAGATGACTGCCTTGTACGTGGTGTAGCGACGAGAGATGTGACTGCGCTGCATTTGTTGTGGACCCCAACAATATGCCGCCATCGTAAACTGTGCGGGCGAAATAAGCAAACGCCCTTTTTGCATTAGTTGCATCATCGAGTGGAACGGAGGAACTGCGCTATTGCTGTGGCACGGTGATGTACAGAGATGTTTCTCCCTGACTAGCAGTGATTTCGGTTGGCAGGTTGATTTCTCGAAATAGGTTGATGGCCGCCTGATTGGATGGCTCGAACTCGGCCAAAATAGTCTGAGCCTTCATCCGTTTGGCCAGGAGCACCATTCTGAACAACAATTCTGTACCAACTCCCCTTCCCTGGAACGCATCTTCTACGACGATAGCCGCCTCGACCAAGCTCGCGTCTGCTACGCCCAACTGTCTGGCTAAGCGAGCGACGCCCACGATATGCTCGGCTCCAGTCTCATCAATATCGAGAGCAAGCACTGCGCCGCCGATTGACAGGTTATCCACACTGGCCAATTCCTCGGCTATCTGTCGCTTCACTTTTGTGCTGAGGCGGCCAGGGTCAATTCGAAAACGGTGACGGCGCGTCTCTGGTGAGAGTCGATCAAAAAAGGCAAGCAATTCGCGCGCGTCTGACGGTTGGATCAGGCGTGAGTACAGCTCATGGCCGTCTCGCGTATCGAACGTAGGCGGTAATTCCTCCAAAGTCTGATCATAGCGATCGGGGTCCTGCCGCACAAGTCTCATCGGTGCGCCGCCTGCCTCCAAAGCCTCTCACATTGCTCCCACTTCACTTGATCCAGGGAATCTACGCGCAGGCATGCAAATTCCGGAGAGGCGGCCATGATTTTGTCCATCTCTGCGCTGCGAGCGGCTTTCCCCACGGCAATACAGCCCATTCCACCACGCCTGGCACCTTCAACGCCATGCATGCTGTCTTCTACGACGATACATTCGTGTGGTTGGGCGACGACGGCAGCAGCCGAGTTGAGAAAAATGGCCGGGTCTGGCTTGCTCTTGGGCAAAGCTGCGCCGGACATCAAAGACACAAAATAGTCTCCAATGTCCAGTATGTCCACAGACGCAACGATATTTGCCATTGGGCCGGACGAGCTGACAACCTGTTGGATACCATGCTCCCGTAACAGTTCTAGGCAGTTGAGAACACCAGGCAACGGCTTCAAGCCGTTCTCATGCGCAAGGCGACGGAACGTCTTTTCCTTTTCCCGCGAGATCTGCTGGACGATCGCCGCACCGGGTTCGACGCCCAAGATGTCAGGAATCAGGTCATTGTTGGCGCGACCAAAACCCGAGATGAAATCTGAAAATGTATAGGAGACGCCGTACTTCTCCAGAGCTACCTGCCAGGCTCGAAAATGCGCCTCCTCCGAGTCGGCAATCGTACCGTCCATATCCCACAACACTGTTCGCATGGCTCAGCGCAACTAAGCTCCTCCCTGACCGGTAGGCAGTCTCCACTGTGCAACAGAGTATAGCATAGGTCATGGCTGCGTTCGGGTTGTGGCCCTTTGTGCTGGAACCCGGGTGCCATTGCAAGGAACAATGTAGGTGAGCTGTAGCGGAGAGCCGGCGGCCCTCCGCTACAGGTGTAGACGCAAGATCGGATACAAGGGGATCAGGCTAGCCGTATAACGGGCCGAAGTTTGCACAAGCTCGGAAGTCCGCACCCATAGGCTCATTTGCACCGAACTCCGCCCAAGCACTAGGCCGGAATATGTGCTCTTCGGATACGTTGTGCATGTACACCGGAATACGAAGCATAGAACAGAGCGAAATCAAGTCGGCTCCATAGTGACCATAGCCGATAGCCCCGTGGTTCGAGCCCCAGTTATACATGACCGTGTACGCATCTCGGAAGGGACCGGTGCCGGTAACGTTAGGCGCAAACCACGTGGTGGGCCACGTGGGGTTCGTTCGTTCGTTCAGCACATGGTGCACCTCAGCTGGAAGTTCGACGGTCCAGCCTTCGGCGATCTGCATCGCGGGGCCAAGCCCCTTCACCATGTTTATGCGACACATGGTCACAGGCATGTCACCTTTCGTCGTGAACTGGGTGGACCAGCCGCCGCCCCGGAAATAACCCAGATCGCCGGCATGCCAGGTCGTTGCGTCCAGGCACGCGCCTGCTTCCTCCGCGGTGATCTCCCAGTACGGCTTCATGACTGGTTTCCCATCGCGTGATGCCTGGCCCGTTCCGTCCAGTGTGGCTGGCCCCGAGTTGATGAGGTGGAGGATGCCGCCTGCGGCGCGACCGGTCATTTCATAACCGGTGACCCGTTGCACCGACTCCTTGCTCCAGAAAGTACGCACATCGGCGAAAATCTGAGCCGCGTTGGTCAATAGATACCCGAACAGCATGGAGATACCGTTGAGCGAGTCGTTCTCTGTCGCCACGATGTACGGTGCACGGATACCCGTCCAGTCAAAGGAAGAATTGAGGATCGCCTCCATGAAATCGCCGTTGGGCAGGTGGTCAGTCCACTGACGCTGTCCCTGGAAACCGGCCGCAATGGCGTTATGACCATGCGCCTCTTCACCATATCCGAGATCGGCGAGCGTGGGGTTACCCACCATCAAATCGCGTGCGATCAACGCCATCTTGACCGATGTCTCCCAGGCAGCGTCCTTCTCGTCACGGCTTTGTTGAATCTCCGAAGCGTTGTAGTCCTTGCCTTCTTTGCAGTTTTCCTTCGTCCATGTCAGGGCCGCTTCGTATTCGTCGGGATCATAGATGCCACGCTCCATGCGCCGCACAAATTCGGTCATGTCGATGACCTCGGCGCGCATGCCCAAGTATTGTTCCAGGAACGGCTGATCCAGAATGGATCCGCCGATACCCATAGAGGTGCCGCCCATGGAAAGATAGGAATTGCCTCGCATGTCGGCGAGCGCCAGCGCAGCCCGTGCGAAGCGCAACAGCTTCTCCCGCACGTCGGCTGGTATTTCCGTGTCGCCTGCATCCTGCACATCGCGGCCATAGATATTGAATATGGGCAGTCCCTTCTGGTTGTGCGCTGCCGACACCGCGGCCAGATACACTGCGCCAGGACGTTCCGTGCCGTTAAAGCCCCAGACAGCCTTTGGAATCAGGGGATCCATATCCATGGTTTCTGAGCCGTAGCACCACGCGGGCGTCACAGTTAGCGAAACACCTACGCCTTCGCGCTGAAATTTCGCGGCCGTCTGTGCGGCCTCGGCAACGCCGCCTATGGTCGTGTCGGCGATTACGCATTCCACCGGCAGGCCGTTGTAGTGGCGCAGATTTTCGCTCAGAAATGCTGCGACCGTGCGTGCCATGCTCATGGTCTGTTCTTCGAGCGACTCGCGTACCCCGCCGAGCCGGCCATCAATGGCGGGACGTATACCGATCTTGGGCATATCGCCGATCAGACGATTGACCGGTGCATTCATTTTCAGACTATCAAGGTTTGCCATCGTCTATCTTCTCCTGGCTATTCTTTGAAACGTCTCTTTTTCACCTCTGCACGACTCACCATCGCACCAGTTGACGGTCACTCGACAAGGCGCCACTCAACCGGCGGTCAATCCGCAAGGATCTCCTCGATATGAGCGGCAAGCGCGCGGGCGTCCGCCGAATCCAAGACGCCCGCCTCGATCTCGCATCTGAATGTATCGCCCGCCCCCAGCACCTTGACATTGCCTTTGGCCTTCTCTGCCGTGTATCCCTCCGGCTCTGCCGTAGCGGGTAAGAAGATGCCCAGCGCATCCTGGTCAGGCGACCGGTATATCCATCGCACACCTTTGTCCAACTGCGAAGGGCGATGGCGAATGAAGTCAGCGCTACCGTCGGGGTGCACCTGCATACTGTGCGCCCAGCCATCATCGTCCGCCACATAATCGATGGCAAACACAATCTCCGGATCGAAGACGATATCCGGAGCCAGCACATGGTGCTTCTCCGGATGCTCCTCCAGTTCGTTCAGATATTCTCGATATCCGGGGCTGGGCGTCACATGCGACGGGATGCTCTTGCGCACACGCACGTGTTCAGGGGTGCACTGCGCACTGTAGACCAATCGACTATTGTCGACCGGACGGAAGTTAACGTGCGCCATATACATGTATTCCATGGGCGTATGGTTGAGGTTTTCCGCCTCGAAGAAGATCCGGCAACTGGACGCGCCGGCATACAATTTGACCAAAGGGCGCGCCTCGTAGTTTGTGCCGAAAGCCAGCGTATGCTTGTGGGCGCCGCCGACGCCAATGTACTCCCCTTCGTCGTCCGCACCGACAACCACATAGGCAGATTGATAAGGCGCATTGGGAAGCTCACCGTGCAGGGGGTGTTTGTCGCCCTCCGCGGGCACGCCCATGGCATTGAATCCACAGTGCAATACGAAGCCGCCGTACGTCTGCAGGTATTCTCGCGTAGGAACGGGTTCGGCGAAGGGGGATTTCATGGTCAGCGTGCGGCCGCCAAATTCCGCGGACCAGATCTGTTGTCCCTGGAAAGGCAGCACAACCAAACTGCCCTTGCCGTTGCGAATCCGGATTGCGTCTACGCCGGTGGAATAGCGGAACGTGGTTGCAGTTAGTGCACCGTGCTGTACAAATGGCCGCTCCAGGTAATCGATGAACTGTGATCGGACTTCAACACGCGTCTCGGATGCTGGCATCAGGCCCCTCTTTTCTATTGGTGTAACGTTCTATTGAATTCGCTGCCCTGCGAGAGGATGCTATTTCATATTGTTCGAATTGGATAGTTGCCGAATCATGGACAACGCCTCGCCGTCCATCGGTCCTCGCTCAACGTA
>JBJYXA010000731.1:0-3269 GCA_046259705.1 Caldilineaceae bacterium | reverse complement strand
CCGGCTCGAGCTGCTCTATGTCGGGCGGCTGTCGGTGGAGAAGGGTGTGGATGTCTTGCTTGGAGCCGCCGAGATCTTGCGAGATCGAGGTGTGAATTTTGGGCTGCGCATCGTCGGGGTAGGGCCGGAGCGTTCGCGCCTGTGTGCCCGGATCGAGCGTGCCCAGCTTGGTCCCATGGTCAGGATGCTCGAAAACGTGCACCGGCGTGCGCTTGGTCCGCTTTACCGTTCAGTCGATCTAGTGTGTGTGCCGTCCCGGAGTGACACGTTGCCGACGGTTGTGCTGGAGGCAATGGCAGCCAGTGCGGTCGTGGTCGGGACCGACGTCGGCGGGATCCCCTACATGGTGAAGCATGGGGTCACGGGCGTCGTGTGTGCTCCGGACAGTGCCTGGGCTTTTGCCGAGGCGCTCGTAGACCTTGCCTCTCACCCTGACGCTATCCAGCGGATGCGGCGAGCGGCCGGCCTGAAGGCCACTGCCGATTTCAGTTGGGCTAGGGTGGGGCAGGCACTCCAGCAAGCGATAAGGACGCATCTCCCCACATCGTCTGCATCGGAGACATGACCAGCGACGAACGGTCGCCGAACTCGGTTGCAATGAAGGCGTCTGCTTTGACGTGAACCCTACGCTCCAACTCGTCAGCTATCACCCGGGCTTGGCTGGTATGCGGCGATCACATTCATGAAAGTCACCCGATCCCCGTAAAGTGCCGGTAACGGGTTGCGCTGCACAACCCGACGCCACCCGAACCGGCAGCGCAGACGCTGGTGGCCCACGGCGCCTCGCGCCGGCCAAGGCCGTGCTCTTGGGGGCTACCATGCTTGCCCAGTCCGAGCACAGCGATGACGCGGTCACGACTGCAGAGAGTGCTTCTCAAATGACACCCGCGACGTCAGTTGGGCTCGTCTCCATTGTTGTTCTTAACTGGAATACCTTGCGGACTACCCAACGATGCCTTGCGCACATCCGCAAGTACACGGACGTGCCCTACGAGTTGATTGTTGTAGACAATGGCAGCCTTGACGGCTCATGCCAGGCTTTGCGCTCTGAATCCGATATCCACTTGATTTCGCTGCCCACCAACAGAGGTTTCGCGGGCGGAAACAATGCAGCCGTCGCGACGGCAAAAGGACGGTTTCTGTGCCTACTCAATTCTGATTCCTTCGTCACCAAGGGCTGGCTTCGCAAGCTTCTGGCATGTATGGAGCGGTCGGGAGCCGACATGGTTGGGCCTTGTACGAACGCGGCCAAGGGTAGGCAGCGCTATGGGCTGCGATTGCGCGGTCTCCTCCCGGACCCGTTCCGCAAGACAGAGGCTGTGGATTACCTGTCTTTTTTCTGTATTCTAATGCGAACTCAGCTCTATCGGGATATCGGTGGTTTGGATGAGCGTTTCGGGTTGGGTATGTTTGAGGACGATGACTTTTGCAAGCGGGCTAGAGCGTGCGGGGCGCAGCTAGTGATCGATGGGAAGACCTGGGTGTGGCATGAAGGGCATGCGACGATGAACGCCAATAATGTCTCCCACGACGGTTTGTTGGCTACGAACAAGGAGGTTTTCCTTGAGAAGTGGACGAAATAATGGCCCAAAAAGTTGCGTGCTGCGCCTGTGGCGGGTCTCGCGCGAAGCAGACGCTGAGTGTGCCTGAGCAGTACTTCGGTTGGTCCGAGAAATTTCTCTACGATCAATGTGAGCATTGCGGAACAATGTCGCTGCGTGAGGTACCACAAGAGCTGGGTATTTATTACGGCGCGGATTACTACTCAATGAAGCAAGCTGAGAGGGCGAAAGGAAGCTCCCTCGTTCGTCGGCTTAGGGCGATTCGCACGGACTATTGTCTAAATCGGAAGAGCGTCTGGTCAAGGGTTCTCGGTCCGACCTTCGTAAAGTTTACCGGGAGGGCCGAGGTAATCCAGCGATATGGCAACTGGATGCGCGCCGCCGATGTGTCATCGGCGTCTATAGTAGCGGACGTTGGGTGTGGCCAGGGTCACTACCTTTGGGGCTTGTATCACGAAGGATTTAGCCGCGTTTACGGATTTGACCCCTTTCTTGATGCTTCGGTGCAGATTGGCTCTCAGGGATATATCACCAATACGTCCATTGAGGAGTTGCCGGGTGATATCGATTTTATGCTCATGAACCATTCGCTAGAGCATGTGGCCAAGCCTCTGGAATTGTTGGCGGCCTGCCTACGCCGACTGGCAACGGATGGGCATCTTCTGGTGCGCATGCCCATTGCTGATAACCCCCTTTTTGACATCTATGGAGTGCATTGGGTGGGGCTCGACGCACCCCGGCACGTTCATATCTTTAGCGAGTCTGGAACACTGGCGCTGTTGGAGCGATGCGGCTTTAAGGTGGTTGCAAGCGAACGCTATACGCATTCGTTTCAATGGATCATCAGCGAGCAACTCCGGCGTGGGGTTCCTCAGGCGGCACCAGATTCGTTTCTCAATAACCCTAACACAGATCTATTTATGCCAAAGGAGTTGAGGTCGCTTGAAGCGAAGGCGGCTGATCTGACGGAGGCCGGAGGGGGAGACTGCATCACGGTACTGGCGTGCAGGCCATGACGGTTGGGGTGTGCATTGTTTCCTATCAGCGGGCTGCGCTGACGCGGCGCTGCATCGAATCGGTGAGGGTTGCCGCAACGCTGCCTTACCGCATCTTCCTCGTGGACAATGGTAGCCCTGACTGTGAAACCAGGTCACTTCTTACGGACATGGGCGGGTCGGGTGATGTATCTCTGACTCGGCTCGAGCGGAATCTTGGGCCTGCGGCCGCGCGCAATTTGGTCATCAGGACGCTGCCGGGTGAGGTCCGATATGTGGCAATGTTCGACAACGATATCGTGGCGCTGCCGGGGTGGGATGAGGCCGCTCGGAAGGCGCTCGATGCGGGTGCGGATCTGATTCAGCCGAAGTTGCTCAAGGCAGACGGCCACACCTTGGAGCGGGGGCCTAATCGGCCGAACGCGTCGGCGCTGGCGGCCAACCCGCAGTTTGTTGGGAGCGGACTGCCGGTGGATCATCCGGAGGTCAACCGGGAGGAGGAGGCCGCCATCGTGGGAGGCACCGGCGTCTTCAGGCGCAAGGTCTTCGACCGGATCGGGCTACTCGACGAGCGGCTCCACGTCGGCGAGGACTTTGAATTTTCATTTCGCGCGCGGGCGGCGGGATTTTCGCTAAGGTATGCGCCGAACTGCGCCTTGATCCATGACCACGGCTTCGATCTGGCCTATGACCAAGAGCGCGCGCGGACTGC
>JBJYXA010000730.1:0-2618 GCA_046259705.1 Caldilineaceae bacterium | reverse complement strand
GTGCCGCCCGCTAGCAATGTCTTGCGCCAATTTATCGTTCGTCCGCTTCGGGTCGCGTGCTGCCTCCGGACGTCAGCCGGAGCAGCGACCGCAACCCGTCACACAGCTGACCGCCGGATGTTGACCGCTGACCGGCAGTAGGCGTCGCCCAGCCGTGTGGCTTAAGCGGCAGGTCAACGCGCTTTGCGGTTACCCCTGGGACCATAGGCTGCGACGTCGGCACCGCGCCTCTCGGCACGGCTGGCTGATGGCTTGTACTAATCAGCACCCTCCAGGTGTCGTTGTACGAACTGGTAAGCGAGTTCCCCGACCTGGGGGCCAAATACCCTGCTGGCTTCGATGGCCGCGCGGAAATGAAGACCACCCCACAGACGGGAAAGACCACAATCTTCCGCGAATGCTGTCCAGGTGGCCCATGGACCGAGCGTTATGTCTGCGGCCGGCGTGATCCCCGGCTCGATGGTAGACGTCCCTTTGGGCGCGGGCACGGACCAGTTCAGTTCGTCACTACCGAAGAAACGCCGCGCGGCTTGCGCTTGTGCTTCGCACACCGCCGTTGAGACAGATGGGTATTCCGGGTGATCGGGTAGATTTAGGTACTCTTTCCACTCATTCGCCGGTAAGTCGATCACAGTCCCTTGACCTGGGCCGCCCCAAGCCGTCACATTGCGGCTTCCGTACAAATAGCGTATTGCGCTGAACGGCCGGACGGCGTTCCATTTGGCCTTTTCGTTCCACGAAACGATTCCGGCGTCGAACGCAGCAGCGTTCGTCATGAAGTCGAGTGTGATGAAGTCAAGAAGGTCCAAGTCGTGCGATTGTGCGGCGTACAGCACGGAGAACCCGAGGCCGCGGACTTTGTTGTTGAACAACTCCGCGATCATTTTTTCGTAATCGGTCAAGTTGGCAGACGCCTGAAGCACTTCATCGGCCTGTTGCTTATAAGCTTGACGACCATGGGGTCCTTTCGGGTTGCTGGCGACCGGCCGAGGCGTATTGAACTGATTTGGATTATCAAACGAATACGGGACAACCTTGCGATATTGAGGCGTCACGAACTGCTGCACGCGAAAGGTCCCGTTTCCTGTTGGCAGAACCCCAGGTTGCCATTTCGAGGGATCGCGAAGCTCATACGCAGTGTTGAACGGCTCGAAGCCTGTATAGTCGGCATAAGGCTCCAGATTGTACAGACGACCACCGTGGTCGCCGAGCTGGTTCATACCATCGTGCTCACGGAAGTCAACAATGGCTTTGCCAGCGACATTTCCTATACCAATGGGCGTCGTTATGTCCTGCGACGCATCGTCAGGATCGAGCCCTACCGATTTGAGCATTTCCCGCCATTCCCCGTTTCGTTGTGGCAGCAGGCTGTTTAGAACATGGTAGCTCGCGTACAGGCAAGCAATGTTGATATTCCTGTTGTTTTGACTCTCGCTCGATGGACGATTCTCAATCTTTGAATACACACCTTGCGCAAAAAGGCGATACGGTGCGGAAGCGTCAAACCAGGCATTCGTCACCTCAGCCGTCACCCGAATCACAAGGGTCACGTCAGAACCAGTGGGTGACACGTCCGAAAAGATAAATGGGAGTACAGTCGGAATAATCACTTCGACTGGAGCGTTGTCCTTTTCCATGTCGAAGGCATAGACACCCGGCATTTGAAGAAAGAGCACCAGAATGGCAAATGTTTTTACGGACAGTCGCAACATGTCGACCTCCTAGGTTGATGGTGGCAGGTGCTGATAGTCGAAGGGTGTCACTCTGACAGCATCTCCAACTTCAGTTGGCATCAGTCCTGCTGAATTAGGTAAGGGGCTGCGTCTGCATGCCCTCCCCCGCTTTGCACGGGTCACAATCGAAACCAACACCGTTGGCTTTGCTGCGGAACCAGGACCGCCTTTAGCGGCCGCGCACACCTGTGATCGGGGCTGATCCCAGCGCTCCAGGCGCTCGGGCTCCGCTCTGATCTCCGACTCGTTGCCGACGCTAGCTGGCCGGGTTTCCCTCCTTCAACGCCGATTCCATCTCGGCGCGAACAGCGGGTGTGTCCTCGTAACCGTGCGCCTGAACGACGTGCTGGATCACCGCCTCCAGCAGTTCCTCTGGTGTATCGGCCGACAAGGCAACAGTGCAATGGATGTCGCTCGGATGTTCCCGACAGTCGATGTAATAGCGTGTCATGGCATCCTCCGGTGTCCCACGTTTCTCGGTGGCAAGGCCGTTGCCAGCGGTACCGCAGAGATTCGGTACGGTCCACGGGCCTTTCGAGCACGTGTAACCGACTCTCCTTACTCTTACATTAAAGAGGATAGTCGCAATCCCGAGCGTGTCACTAGGTAATACTACGAGTTCAGTTGAGGTTTGCGATGGACGGTAGCGTGGTAGGTCCACAACAGCAGGTCATGGAGTTATCGCGTCGATGCGAAGGCATCGGTTCGCACCCGTTCCGCGGGCCGAAGGGAATCCGTCTTCATCTTCCGCAGCAACGAGGGGTCGCGGCACGAGAGGGAACTTTGCGTCCAGACCTGCCACTCAGGTCAGAGCCGGAAGCGGCAGCAATGGGTCGATTCCTTCCGGTCGGGAGGCAGCCTCTGGTGGTCAGCTTTGTGTCGGAC
>JBJYXA010000729.1:0-2463 GCA_046259705.1 Caldilineaceae bacterium | reverse complement strand
GGCGTGTATGCGCTCGCTATTGTCATCGCCGCCATCACCATCTGGCTCAATCTCATTTTCCTGAATGAGAAGTACTATCCCATGCGCTGGCTTTCGCCGGGCATGGCTTTGTTGGTCCTCATGGTGGTCTATCCGGTATTCTTCACGGTCGGTGTCTCGTTCAGCAACTACGGCACCGGCCACCTGGTCACCAAGCAACTTGCCATCCAACAGATCGAGTCGCTCGTTTTCCTACCCGAAGATGCGACGGTCTATGAATGGGCAGCCTTCCAGAATCCGGCGGGCGAATACATGCTTTGGCTGACCAATCCGGATACGGGCGAATCCAAGACCGTTGTTGTTGGTGAAGAACCTGTGGAACGGGAAGGTGAACCGCCGCAGGAGTTGGACGGATACACCCTGATTCCCATGGGCCAGATCTTCCCGCACCTCAGCGCGCTCTCCGCGTTGGTCTTTGGCCAGCCCCCGGATAATGCCTTCCGCGTCAGCCAACAACAGATCGGCATCGCTGCCCAATTTGAGCAGAAATATGTCTACGATGCCGATCTCGACGCCATGGTCGACCAAGAGACGGGTGTGGTGTACTACGCCGTGGACGGCACCTTCACGTCCGAGAGCGGTGAGAAACTTGCGCCGGGCTTTGCCACCACAATAGGATTTCGCAACTTCGGGCGCCTCTTCACTGACAGCGGTTTGCGGTCCGTTTTCTTCCAAGTTTTCTTATGGACGCTCGCATTTGCCGCGCTGTCCGTCTTCCTCACGTTTTCGCTTGGCCTATTTCTGGCTATCAACTTCGATGTACCGGAGATGCCGCTTAAGCGCACCCTGCGCACGCTGCTGCTCATCCCGTACACCATCCCGGCCTTCGTCGCCGTCCCGGTATGGGTCGGTCTTCTGAACCCGCAGTTCGGCGTCATATCACAAGGCATCGCGGCCGTGTTCGGTTCGTCGCCACCGTGGTTCTCGGATCCGTTCTGGTCCAAAGTGGGTATTCTGCTGATCCAGCTCTGGCTGGGTTTCCCGTACATGTTTGTGGTCATCACCGGCGCGCTGCAGACATTGCCACCGGACGTCTATGAGGCGGCGGACCTAGACGGTGCCGGTCCGTGGTCCAAGTTCCAGGCTATCACCTTGCCCCTGTTGCTGATCACGGTCGGGCCGCTGCTTGTGGCGTCGTTTGCATTCAACTTCAACAACTTCACCGTTATCGACCTGTACGCTAGGGGCGGCCCGCCTATTCCCAACGTGCCCACCCCGGTCGGGTATACGGACATCTTGGCGACGTATACGTACCGCATCGCCTTTGGAGCTACGGGGGTATCAGACTACGGCTATGCTGCCGCGATCACGGTGATGATTTTCATGATCCTAGTGATCATTACGGCGTTCCAGTTCCGGTACACGACGGTGTTGGAAGAGAGGGGCGAAAATGTCTGAGCAAACGCAAAGCGCGCGTTTCACTACATCGGTCGGTTCTATTCGCCGGCGCAAGCGTATGACGCTGGTCTTTCGACTCGTGCTGGCAGTACTCGCCCTGATGTTTGCGCTTTTTCCGGTGATCTGGGTCTTCTCGGCATCGATCAATCCGACTGGCTCACTTGTCGGCCAAGCACTGATCCCCAGCCAGCCGACGCTGGACAACTACAAAGCGCTCTTCAACAATCCGGTGCATCCCTATCCGCGCTGGTACCTCAACTCGTTATTGCTCTCCGTCACTGTGACTGTCGTCGCCACGGCGATCACGACCCTGGCGGCCTATGCATTCTCTCGCTTCCGTTTCCGCAGCCGACGCGGTCTCCTGCAAGGCGTGCTCCTCGTACAAGTGTTTCCGAACTTTCTGAACATGGTGGCCCTGTTCTTGATCCTGCAGCAGTTGGGCCGACACATTCCTTTCCTAGGGTTGAACACCTACGGCGGCCTGCTGCTCGTTTACTGGGGCGGGACCTTGGGCGCCAATACTTGGCTGACCAAAGGCTACTTCGATTCGATTCCCCGGGATCTGGATGAGGCAGGCATGGTGGACGGGGCGTCAGACTGGCAGATCTTCACCCGTCTGCTGCTGCCGCTGGTGCGCCCCATCTTAGTCGTCGTGGGGCTGCTCACCTTCATCGCGACTTACTCGGAGTACGTGCTCGCCAAGGTGTTGCTCACCGACAAGATGATGTATACGCTTGCCGTCGGCCTCAATGCCATGGTGGCCAATCAGTTTGCACAAAGCTGGGGCGTATTCAGCGCCGGAGCGCTCTTGGCCACGCTGCCCACGCTCATCCTGTTTCTCTTCTTCCAGCGCTATCTCGTCGGCGGCCTCGTATCCGGTTCGGTGAAAGGATAGGCCGATCGATCGGGATTTTGCGTTCACAGGTTTGGGATCACTACACAATTTGTCTCCTCACACCCTTGCAAGGCCCGGCATAGTAAGTAGCTGTTCCTTGCAAGGGTGATATGTTCTTTCCTGTATCCTAG
>JBJYXA010000728.1:0-1754 GCA_046259705.1 Caldilineaceae bacterium | reverse complement strand
GCGAACTGCGCGGAATTGCCCTTGGCCGCAAATCATGGCTATTCGCCGGTTCCGACGAGGGTGCTTCATGGTGCTCATCTCATCATGTCATTGATAGATCGAAGAGATTTTTCTGGTCCGCATCAGGCGGCGGGCGCCGAGATCGGCGCACATCGGCCTGGCGGCGTATCTCTTGTCGCTCCAGATCAGCCAGCCGGATGATCCAGGGTGCGCCTTTGCAAGGTTGGGTCGCCGGCAGTATGCCCTCGGCGATGAGACGGCGAATGGTCGTTGTGCTGATTGCGAGAGCTGCTGCCGCCTCGTTGAGTGTGACCTCACCGCGCTCGACCCGCTCTCCCTCCCGATAGATGGGGATATGATATTGACGGCGCAGGGAGCAAATACGTCCCCGGGTCCAGCTGTTGCCGTACCCAGTCGACTTGCCGGATCGGTTGAGGACTGAGGCAATTGTCTCATCTGGCATCTGACGTGCCAGCGCACGCACCAAATCAACAACGTCAACATCGGTGGTCCAGCGCGTTTGGCCGGGGCGGTTCTTCTTCACAGTGAGACGCGTGTGGTCCCCTCCTTGCCAGTGGATGATAAGCGCCAAAGAATCGCCGATGATGTCGACAATGATCTCAGAGATGACCGTCCGAATAATCTTCTTGCGTGTCTCCGAGGTGGCGCCAGGGCTCTCCCATGCCTGCACCAAGTCCTGACCAAGCGCCATGAGCCGTTCGCGATCTGCATCGGTCAGGATCGGCTCCTTGTCAGCGTCGAGACGACCGATCTCGGCTTCAAGATTGCGGACCGCAACCAAGCGCTCGTTCCATCGACGCTCCAGCTCTCCGGCGACCAAACGATTCTCTGGATCAGCCACGTCATACTGGCGCTGCGCTCTGGCCGCTTCATAGCGAGCTTGCTGCAGGGCCAATTCGAGTTGGCGCCTCTTCTCGGAGCGCCGCTGGTTGCGCGCATCAATCACCGCTAGCGCTGCCTCCACCCCAACAGGCTGAAGCCTGTCCAATACTTCTTTAGCTATGACTCGATCGACGCGCATTCCGCCAAACGTGATGCACCTCGCTGCTGCGAGTTGGTTGAAGGCGCCCACGCACTCGTAACGGTATGTCTGGCCATACCGGACATGGAGCTTCTTACCGCAACGGGCGCAACGGAAAAGACCAGGCAGCAGGGCTTCACCTGGGCGGACGGCGCCCCGACTCATGAACCGCTTGCCATTGGCATTGTCGGCAATCAGCTGCTGATTCCTCTCGAACTCCGCCCAGGAAATATAGCCTTCGTGGTGGTCACAGATCAAAACCTCCCAGCTTCGCCGGTCGCGCTGCATGCTCCGAACCACCCGTTTGCGCCCATTGTCGATCGTCACGCGCGCAGTTCTGCGGCCGAAGGCATAGGCGCCGGCATAAACGGGATTGGTCAGTATGTGATGAACCGTGGGATAGACCGGCAAACGCCAGATGATTCGTTCGACGGCCGCACGTTCCTGTACCAGGCTGGGCAAGAGGATGTTCTCCTGCCTGCACCAGACGAGGACCTGGCGGATCGTCTGAAGCTCGGCGAACTTGCGGAATACCAGTGCTATGGCCTCTTGAACGCGCCGGTCCGGATCCTTCTCAACATGGTCACCGCCAGCCTTTACAAAACCGACTGCAACGGTGAGGAAAAGTTCGCCCCGGCGTGCCTTCTGCTTCATCGCCTCGATCGACCGCTGCCGAAATACCGAGAGTTCCATCTCGCTCATCGTCCCCTTC
>JBJYXA010000727.1:0-2176 GCA_046259705.1 Caldilineaceae bacterium | reverse complement strand
GTCTTTCAGGTGGCCGAGGTGACCTACGCACCGACGGCCATGGCCGTGCTCAAGCTGGCCAGCGAAGGTTTGCTCGACCTGGATGCGTCCATCACAAAGTACTTACCCTATTTCACTATGAAGGGCGAGGGCGCTGACCGGATCACCGCTCGACAACTCCTGCAGCACACGTCAGGCGTTCCCGACAGCGGCGACACCGCGGCGAACTGGCCAATGATGCAGATCGAGACCGACGAGGGCGCGGTGGAACGCTTCGTTCGCAGCCTGGCGGACAGGGAACTGCTCTTTGCGCCAGGCGAAGGCTATGAGTGGAGCGACATCGGCTACGACATACTTGGCGACATAGTGGCCAAGGTGACTGGCCAATCATTCGAAGAGTATATGCAGGAGAACATCCTTGCACCTCTGGGGATGGCGCACAGCACCTTCCTGCGCGATGAGGCCGACGGTGCGCTGCTCGCCAGTCCTCACATCGAGGAACTCGGCATGACAAAGGTGGCAGAGGTCGCACCCTACAGCCGGCAGTTCGCGGCAGCCAATAACCTGCACAGCAACGTGGAGGACATGGCTAGGCTCATGATCGCCTGCCTCAACAAGGGCGAGCTGGAAGAGACGAGGATCTTACCCGCTGAGAGCTTCGATGAGATGTGGGCCGCACTCAACGAGACGAACCTCGGCGATTTCATGTTTGGCCGGCTCTATCCCACGAGTCTTTTCCCCGTAACGGGCATGGGCTGGTCCCTGACTGAGATAGAGGGCCATCCGGTCGTCCACGCCTATGGCGGAGAGCGCGGCTTCCAGAGCGACATGATGCTGTGCCCGGACATGGGCGTCGGCATCATCACCATGGGCAACTACGAGGCCGGCGATGCATTTTACAGCCCGGACACTGCCGTCGACGTGATGGGGATGTTGATCAATCAGTAACGTCTGACCCTCTTCGGCCCGGACACAAGCAGCCGTTTCGCCGCAGACCGGGATGAATAAGTGAGCGCGGACCGCCCGCCGGGGCGGTCCGTCGCGTGGAGGAACCAAACACTACGCCAACTACCGGGCAAGGAAACGCGCGTCACGTGATGATGCGGCGTATTTCGTCCATGGCTTTCACGGCCGCGCGATATCCTTCTTCCACGAGCTCCCGCAGATGCCCTGTGTCGACGGAACTGTATGCGTTGAGCTCGGGCGTCACGATCACTTCATGGTCTCGTTTGTCGGACAGACGCGTATGGGCAATGAGTATGTTGCTGGCATTGAGCACGACGTCGATGATCGTCTTCGGCTCGGGATAGAGTCCGGCCGTGAACAGGTTCACGCCGATCACACTATCGGCGCCCAGCTCGCGAACCGTGTCGACCGGCAGATTCTCGACGATGCCGCCATCCACCAGGAGACGATCTTGCCATTGTACGGGCGTAAAGATACCAGGGATGCAGGAGCTGGCGGTGACTGCAGTAGCCAGGTTGCCCTCGCGCAACACGAGTCTCTCGCCAGTGTGAATGTCTGCAGCGACTATGGCAAGGGGCAACTTAGCGTCCTCCACGTTCACGTCTCCCAAGGTATCGATCAGGAATTCACCCAGGCGAGAAATGGACAAGAGTCCCAAGCGCGACGGCTTTATATTCGCGATGTTCAGCCAGGAAAGCTCACAGATCAGCGTCTCAATTTCCTGGATCGGTAGACCAAAGGCATATAACGCACCCACGATGGCACCGGCGCTGGTGCCTGCAACGCAACTTGCGCGAATGCCCTCCTCTTCCAGCGCGCGCAATACGCCAATGTGCGCGGCGCCGAGTACAGCCCCACCACTGAGTGCTAATCCAATGCTCTTATCGGGGTTTTCTTGCGTCATGGTTTCGTCCTCATACACAAAGGTCAAGCAGAGTTTGCCGGCCGGCTGGGTTCACGTAGCGCGTCTGGCCGCTCCGGCACGCGCGCAAAGCAGGTCTCTAGCAAGCTATTATGCCACAATGCGACCGGCCCGCAGCAGCAAGACTAGTGCCGTCTGCACACCGACCACTTCCTTCTAAATTGTTACCACGTGCTGGAAGATGGACCGATTCTAGCCCTTGAGCCCCGTGGTGCTGATGCCCTCCACCAGGTAACGCTGGAAGGCCACGAAGATGATGAAGACAGGGACGAGCGAGAGGCTGGACATGGCGAAGATGGCGCCCCAGTC
>JBJYXA010000726.1:0-5543 GCA_046259705.1 Caldilineaceae bacterium | reverse complement strand
TCGTCAATCTCAATTTGGCTCAAATCAAATGTGTCAGTGTCTGATGTGTTGGACTCTGAATCTGAATTGTCCACCTGTCCATCCTCTCGTGCCTGGCCAATCTCGATTCCGCGCTCAAAAAGCGCGGCAAATGCATCCTCCAATTGATCCATATTGCTCTCGACTTCTGGCATGACTTTGAGTACGTCGTCGTAGCTAACGTACCCTTGCTTCGAGCCCAATGCCAGCAAGTATTCCAGAGCAGCTTCCGGACTCATCACCTCCATCTGCTCGGTTGATTCATCATCCAGTTCAGTGGCAGCTTCAGTGTGGTCGTCCAGCATCAACCCATTTTCGTCTTCCATGGTCTCGTCATCCATGTCTTCTTCATCCTCTTCCGGCGTCACGCCGTCGAGGATCTCTTCTTCGGGTTCAACTGAACTACCAGTTCGTCGTTGCTTCGCCATATTGCGTACCAATTCCCCCATGTAAGTACAAATACTACGCTCGCCGCAGATGCCCATTCTGCGCCGCCAAACAACACCAATAAATCAAACTACGAAATAAGACCGTTAACGGACCTGCCACGTGCCTTGCGGCACACGTACCTAGACCAACCGTTCCTTGAAGTCCCACACGCCCGCATCGCGCGCAAACCGCGATTCGCACTCATTACACGCCAACCGATCAGAGTCGATGCGCACCAGACTCCTTTCCGCAAAACAGACCGGGCAACGCAACAGCCCGGACAAATCATCAAGGTCCGGTGGAACTGACGTCTTTGGGGCAGCGTCGCGCGCAGCCGCCCGGACAAAAACACTGGGCGCCAGTGGATATCTGCCGCCCACAGAAAATAGACAACTATCGATTCTCGCTAACGCGCCCGCAGGTACCCAGTTTTTTAGCCCCGGTACGCGGAAATGCGATACTGCCAACTGCCGTTGCACGGTCAACCGTGCGTCCTCAAAACGACTCCACATCCACGCAGGATGGAAATCGTAGTTCAGTTCTACAAACTCGACCGGTTCAGGATCCATGGGCGACCATGTCTGGCGGCGAGCCGCCCAACGGGCCAGCGCCTTTATGTTGCGCTTGTTAGCGTACTCCAGCACCGCTATACTCCCGCGATGCATGGTGCGCCGAATCTGCGCAAGGGCGCGACCTACGTCGGCCAGGTGGTGCATGACACGCACCATCACAACGGCGTCGAGTGCGCCGGTCGCCAATGGAAGCTCGTACACATTCCCCGCTACAAATACAAAGCGTTTGTCGCTGCCCCAGCGTTCAAACGCCTCTTGCAATAAGGATCGGCTATAGTCAAACAGAACTACCTGCTCATATCCGCCGTACAAGTCCGCTAATCGGCCAAAACCGGCGCCAATCTCGGCAACGCGTACGCCATTGGCTGGCAGTAGCTGCCGTAAGGCGATCCGCTCCGTGGCGTCCTCATACCCGCGACCTTGGCCTTCCCAGAAATCGGTGCGATAGCGGCTGCCTTCATAATCGATTACTGGCGGAGCAACCGACGAAGGCTGACCCGAAGGACCGGAAACCTGTGTTGACAAGAAATCGGCACCTATGTAGACTTAGGCACAAATAACGTTCTTGGCCCGATTTGGACTTCGTAGCAATGCAAGTCGAGACCTGCTAAGAGTGCAAACGCGATCCCCGTTGCGCCGCGTCCGTCGCAAAGACATAGCGACGCGCCCCACATTCGCTTTCTCATCAAACTCGAACGAGTCGCAAAAAAAGGGAGGGACCGAACCCTCCACCGCTCCTTTACCTAGTTATTGCGATTATAGCAGCGGCTGGCGTCAAATTCAATACCCAATTTAACATATGAAAGCAGCATATATTGCAGTAGACTGCATTTTTCAGCCACTGCGCCACACCCGCGCAGGAATGGCGTAGATTTAGTGTGACGCAGGTGTACAGCCAGGTCTGTAACAAACGATACGAACCCCCGGCGTGTTCCATGCAACGTCCGTTCTGTATCTGGGCATTTCACACTCGATGTGTCGTGAGCCGCCTGCAAAGCTAGTGACAGGAGACTGAGCATCCCGCAGACTACATTTCGACCGAGCGGTCCAAACTTAGGCCTACCCTGATTCTAGGACCATACATGACTGGCAAACAGTTGCGTGTTGGCGTATAATAGAGTGAACTTTCGAACTAGGTTTGTTCGGCACTTTTGCAGACTCAAAGCGCGGGTCTGCCCTTGGGATGTCCGCCACAAATGCGCCCCGAATGCGGTAGCTGCTTGTCGAACATTCAACCGGACTCTCAACTTAGGTCCATAGGAACATAGTATGAGCGAAGAACTATCATCAACTGACGCGGCGGATTCAGAACTGCCCTTTGTCCATCTGATACCGATCGACCCCGTTCCCGACCGAGCAGTGTTTGCGCCCGGTTCGGACAGACTGTCACACATTGGACCCATTTCACTATTTCGCGGCAGTTGGGGCACGCACGTTGGGTCTCGTGAGATTGCGGATGCTACGTTGCAGGTAGGCTATCCGGAAGAACTGGCAGACACCATCGATAAGTTGGGCTTTTCGGGAGGCTATCATTTCCCGGCCGATTCTGACACTTTTTCCGATCACATTCAGTCGTTGCAGATGCATTATGTGACGCAACTTGTGGAGCGCGTGTTGGACGGACGCGGTTGGGATTCCACCGATGCGCTCTTCATCGGATCACAGACCATATTTGAAGACGTGATTCCACAGGTTCGCGCTGAGCTGCATCGACGGGGCAAGGAAGTCGGTGAGATCTACTGGTACCGGCTAGCGTGCAACAGCGCAACCGCCGCGCTAATCGACACGGTGCGTATACCGGAATTTCATAATCAGCGTGTCGCCATCGTTGGACTTGAAACCCTGTCTGGGAATTCAACCGACGTGACGAACCCGGTTACCTATGCGACATTCGGTAACGGTGGTTCGGCCATGGCCTATATCCCGGGCAAGGAAATTGACGTGTTGACGGGCGAGACGGTTGTCGAATACGACACGAACGGTTTCTTTCTTATTCCCCATTCGGCTAATCGACGTCCCAAGGCGCAGGCGCCGGATGTGGCCCTCGACTATCGAATGGTCGGTGACGAAACCCACGAGCATTTCTTCGCCACCGAAAATGGCGTGTATCTTGAAATGCCCGCCGATGAAGGGTTCCGTATGGACGGGCGTGGCACCTTCCGCTACTTCACGTCTACAGGCGTGACCGACGTGATCTGGAATGCGTTGCAGGTCTATCGTGAAAAGTTCAGTCGCCAGCTCGGTAGGCTCGGCGTCGCTATCGGTCATCAACCGAGCATGGCCGTAGTCGACGGTCTTAACCGGTCGCTGTTTCGCATCGCGATGACGGCACACAGCGAAGCAATGGAGCGACTCGGGAAAGCCGATGCAGTGTTGAGCACGCGCGACATCCGAAAGCTTATGCGTGCAGGGTTACCCGAGCGTATTGCTGCCTTGCGCAATATCGGCTTTGACCCCAGGTCCATCAGTATTCCGTGGATCATGGACGAGGTAGGGGTGAACAATATCAGCGCCGGTACGGCTTTAAGCGCACTTGAAATGCTTGCAGCCAAGGGAGCGGTGCTGCCTGGAACAGCTCACCTGCTGCTCGGGCTTGGCATTGGCGCTTCATATCAGGCACACATCGTGCATTTCCGTCCCGAGACAGCGTAGCCTTCAGTGCTTGTCAGCGAGTCACGCCGTGTTTGAGCGGTTCGTGATAGAAGCCACTTCATAATAAGTGAGCGCGCCGGCCGCCTAGGCCGGCGTCTCTTCTGCTTGCCCGCCCGTCTGGATGTCCTCAGGCAGGTGGGACACGTCGTTGACCTGCACGGGGGTCCATTCAGCCCCGGGCGTCGCATTCGGCTTCTGTACTATAGTGATTGAGCAGTTGGGTGGATCCCATCGGCGCCAATCTTCAGGTGAATCACCCAGCCATCTGGTCAATATGTTGCCGATTAGGGCGCCATGCGACACGATAAGGATCGTCTGCCCCGGATGGCGGCTCACCAGTGACTGCACTGCCTGCTCTACGCGTTTGGAAAAGGACGCAGGTGACTCCCCGTTTGGCGGCGCAAACGTGGGATCGGCCTCCCAGCGCCCCCAGAGATCCTCTGACGTATGGAGATCCTTGAAGGTACGTCCTTCCCAGTCGCCCAGGTCAAACTCGCGTAGCCCGTTCTCGATTTGTGGTCGCATGTGTATGGCGTCTGCAATGGCGCCGGCCGTAGTCTGGGCGCGCGGCAGGGGTGAGACATAGAAGACGTCGATTGGGAGACATCGGTTGATTTCGGCCATTGCGGTGGCCGTGGCGGCCACCTGACGCCGACCGCGTTCGGTCAATGGCGCATCCATTGCGCCGTACCAGCGCTGCTGTACGTTGGCCTCTGTCTCTCCATGGCGGACGAGGATCAGCGTAGTCTTGGGTTCTGGCGTGGCATCTGCCTTGTCGTCAATCTGCATAAGTAATAACGATCTCTGTAGTGTAAGGCTGTCGCAGTGCGGCAAACATTGTCTCGCGTCGTGCACACTTCTATCATTTCGGATAACATTGGTCATGGCATGCATACGCTAGGTAGCAAAACCACATTGTCCCATGGTAACACATGCACGCACACTAAGTGTACGGACCACCTTGTGGCACTGCTGTTCACAGCACAGGTGATGGACAGAATCGAGTGCATTTTGACAGGCCCATGGGCGCGTGATACACTGCCCCGCATGCACGATAGCGCCAAAGATTATTACTCCATTCGCGTTAGGCGCAGTTTCCTAGGTACCAGGCGGTAGCACTGGAGGAAACGGCGCGGATTGGACTTGATGGCCGGTCGGCAAAGCTCTCCAGGCGGAGAGCTTTTTTGTTTCTTGGGGTTTTCACGTAGGCGCGAGGGATAGACACGATGTATCGAGCAGGCATCGCAGGGGCCACCGGATATACGGGAATTGAATTGATCAAGATCATTCATCGCCACCCGGAGTTGGAATTGGCATGGGCGACAAGCGAAAGTAATGCCGGCCAGCTATATTCGAAAGTGTATCCGGTGCCCTGGGACTACGAGCTGATTACGCTTTCTCAGGCTCTGGAACGCGCGGACGAGGTCGATGTCGTATTCCTGTGTTTGCCGCACACGGCATCCATCGGTCCCGTGCGCGCATTTCGCGATACCGGCCTGCGCGTGGTGGACCTGAGCGCTGATTTTCGGCTGCGTGACACCGACGCGTACCCGCGTTGGTACGGTATCGAGCATACTGCCCCGGAGCTGTTATCCGAATTCGTCTACGGTCTGTGCGAGGTATATCGCGAAGATCTGCGCGGTGCCCAGCTGATCTCGAGCCCGGGATGTTATCCTACGAGCGCCAACCTGGGTCTCTATCCGCTGGCGCGGGCAGGCTGGTTGAGCGACAAGGTCATCATCGACAGCAAGAGTGGCATTAGTGGTGCGGGTCGTAAGGCCAAGCTGCTCTACAACTTCGTCGAAGCTAATGAAAATTTGACGCCGTACAGCGTCGGCTATCGACACCGGCATATTGCCGAGATCGAACAGG
>JBJYXA010000725.1:0-3524 GCA_046259705.1 Caldilineaceae bacterium | reverse complement strand
CGTGGTCCAGTAGAGGCTCACTATTTCGGGTGAGTTGTTCACAGCTATCCCCTTTCCTGTCTGCGCAACTTTGACTTACACACAGAAATACATGCCAGACCTCGACCGGCTTCCTGCCTTGGTTGGCGCCTGCACATCGGTCTGCGGCTGCACACTTTATAGCATCGAGTGCCCGAAAAAACGCAATTGGCCACGAGATACCCTCCGAAACATGGTATAGTGACTATAGACCAACAAGACGGAATGTTGACGGTCGTTGGACAAGGTACGTACATGGTGTACGGGTCGAAACGTAGTTCCTCCCTACCCTCCTCCAGACGTGCCGTGGCTTGTTATTTGGCCTTGTTGTAGCCCAGCTCCTGACAGACTCGTTCCTGGTATCTCGAAAAAAAGTAACGATGCCATGTTCTCAGACAGAGCCAGGTTCTGCCATTTAGCGAGGAGGTTCCCCGAATGATCGCTAACTATGTTCAAAGACTTCGCCAACTCGACCGCGATGTTTGGCTGTATCTGTTTGTATGGGCCACGATCGGCTTCGCTTACAGTGGCGTTTATCTCGTGTTGTTCAATCTCTATCTGGTCCGCCTTGGATACGGTCATGAATTTGTCGGCGTCGTAAACGGCGTGGGATTGGTTGCTATGGCCCTCTTTTCTGTGCCGGCCGGGACGCTGGGCAGGCGTTGGGGCACTCGCCGCATGATGATTGCCGGCATGGCCTTGATGACAATCGGTTTTGTTGCGGTACCATTGGCAGAACTTGTCCCGCTTAGTCTGCGATCCGCCTGGTTTGTCATGATGTGGTGCCTCGTTTCCTTCAGCGCCCCTCTGTTCACTGTGAACAGCGCGCCGTTCTTGATGGCTGTCACCGGCCCCGAGGAACGTGACTATGCCTTTTCGCTGCAGGGCGCCGTCTTCGCATTTGCCGGGTTTGGTGGTGGGCTCGTGGCCGGTCTCTTGCCAGGGTTCATCGCCAGGGCGCTCACCCTTTCTCTCGACAAACCTGCGCCGTTCCGCTATGGGCTCTTCCTGGCGGGCGCCGCATACATTGTGGGCTTTCTTGTCCTACTTGCAACACGAAAGGGAGACGGGGTGCAAGAGCGGGTGAAAGGCGTTGCCTCAGGCGCCGACCGAACGATTCCACTTGCGCTGATCAGCATCATGGCCATAGTGATGGTGCTTCGAGCTACTGGGGAGTGGGCGCCGAATGTCTACTTCAATGTATACATGGACATCGGGCTGGATGCGTCCACCGTACTGATCGGTTCGTTTGTGGCTGTCGCTCGACTTGGTTCCGGAGTCGCCGCATTGGTGATGCCCGTGCTAGTTGGTTTGTGGGGCAAGGAACGCGTCATTGGATGGGGAACGATTGGCAGCGCGGTCTGTTTGTTGCCTATGGTGTTTGTTCCGCAGTGGGGGGCAGCGGGGATCGGTTTCGTGGGGGCAATCGCCCTCTCCGCGCTGGTGGTGACTGCCTATTACGTGTACGGTCAGGAACTCGTGACACCGAATTGGCAGGCAGTCATGTCCGGCGCCATCTGGATGGGGGGCGGCGTAGGGGGAGCGCTAATCTTGATCGCTGGGGGACGTATCATCACAGCATACGGCTTCAGTAGCTTATTCTTGACAGCTGCGGTGCTGACAACTCTAGGCGGCGTACTGTTCCTGAGCTATTTCCGGATGCCGCGTAGAGAGATTGCCCAACTGCCGTCTCATTGACCAGAAGATAGACATCGCAGCCACAGATTCATATCGGTGTCTTCGAGTTTCGTGTCACGGCCCGGGCTTGGATGTGCGCATACTTTGCCGGCGTCATCTTACGCGTCCTATGACATCCTGATTTTCGCAACCTTCTCTTTGGCAAAGCCACCCATTTCCTTTGGTAGAAATGGGTACCTAGAGTCTTTGCTGGCCATCAATTTCAATGGCAGAAAGATTATCACCAGTGCCGCCACGATGGTGACAAGTAACCCGACACCAAAATCCACTGTGCTTGCAAGGCCATTCTTCGTGACATACCAGATGTAATAGATCCCGATAGGGATGTGCAGAAACACGACTGAGGCGAGTCCCGGATTGTACAGGCTTTTCAGCCGTAGGTTGATGACGATGCCGTGCAAGATAATCTGGAACATGCCGAACAACACCTGGGCAAGTCCAAGCCAGATTACGCCCGGCAGAAAGATGGCGGCAACGTAGAAGGGATATGCCAGGAATACGTTTATCACCAGAGCCTGATTGGCATTTAGAGGATACCGTTCAGGAACCTCTTTCTCCCCCAGCACAGCGATATTGAAGATTGCAGGAAATCCACCGGGATGGGCATACTCTTCACATTGGTGGACCAGCAATGCCATGAAGCTGTAGATCAGGATGACTGGAATGGGCTCAAGACTGCTACCCCAGAAGCCCGTCAGGTATGCAAGCGCCACAAAGAGGATTGCTCCGGTATAGTACCAGTGGTGGCGATAGTATTGCATACCGTTTCTCCCCGAGTTGATTGTCATTCCGCGACCGTAGAATCGGTGGCCCCGCTGTTAAGACGAGTCTTGGCCGCACGTCGCGAGCCAGCAGAACGGACGCCCGCGACGGTAGCGGCCGGTGAATGCCGTCTTCGGTCAGACGCGGCGTTTGCGCATTGAGCAGTCGTCATCTTGCAAAGATGACCTACGGTGTCGGGCCTGTCGCCGGCTGATGCCCAAAGGTGCGGTCGCCGATGCGGAGGGCCGCACGAGGCGTGCTCACTGAACTTACCACAGAAGATCAGCGAAAATCAGCAGAATCTGGTTTGATCAGCGTCCCATTCCTTCCGCGTCCTATCCCGAGCCGCACGAGGCGTGCTCACTGGACGCGTGAAAACAGATCAGCCTTGATCCGCCAAATCAGGGTTGGCGCATGGCGCCGCATCAGCGTCCCATTCAACGCCCCATGCCGAGCCGCACGAGGCGTGCTCTCTGAACGTAGGAGAGAAGATCAGCGTTGATCTGCGGGATCAGGGTTGGCGCATGGCGCCGCATCAGCGTCCCATTCGACGCCCCATCACTTGTCCCAACGCCGGTCGGGCTGCCAGAAGCCCAGCTTGGGCGTGTTCCACTCCTCCGTCGGCTCGAACAGGCCGGGGAAGCGCAGATTGGCTTCGATGCCCTCGTAGTTCAGGTCAACGCCCAGACCGGGCTTGTCCGGCACCTCCACATAGCCGTCTACCATGTAGTTCTCCGGCATGCCCGTGACCAGGTCCGGCCAGAAGGGCAGGTCGAAGGCGTGGTGTTCCAGCGCCACGAAGCTGGGAATGGCCGCGGCCGTGTGCAGATTGGCGTAGAAGGCAATGGGCGAACCCGCAAAATGCAGCGCGGTGGGGATGCCGTAGCGCTCGGCGTAGTCGGCGATCTTCTTCGTCTCCAGCATGCCGCCTGAGGTCAGCAGGTCCGGGTGGATGATGTCGACCGCGCGTTTCTCGATCCACTCGCGAAAACCGTCCCACAGGTAGATATTTTCGCCCGCGGCGATGGGCGTGCCCACCGCGTCGG
>JBJYXA010000724.1:0-1815 GCA_046259705.1 Caldilineaceae bacterium | reverse complement strand
CCGCGAGCTACCGCGTGCCGAGCCGGCCGCTGCCGCGCGACTCGGTCGAGAGGCCCTATTGACTAGGCTGCTCTTCTAGCCTCCTGACCTACCGAAAAATTGGTTCAGCAACGTCTTTGCATATTTCGCTCGGGAGATACGAGTGCCTTGTCTATCAACCGCAACGGGAACAACCAATGTCCGAGACGATTAGCCGTGAGCGCCGTATTCTTTTCATTGTGATTTTGGTAGTGATCGTACTTGGTATTATCGAGTTTTTTTCGCAATTGACCTATCAGGCTATCTATGACACAAACTATCATCCGCGGCGTCTCAAGCGGCTGATTTCGCAAGCTTGGGTGTTCAATGGGGATGAGACTGGTGTGCCGAATTATATGCGGGATCTGATTGTTCACCCCTATATTGGATTCGGCATTAATGCTACTGGTGCGGGCAAAATGGGATTCGGCTTGATGCAGGCGGCACCGCCTGCTCAGTCCACGCAAGAGGGAGGCAAATTTCGGGTCTTGGTCCTGGGGGGGTCGGTCGCGGTGCAAACATTGCAGTCCGACCCGGAAACGGGAGCCGCACAGGAGAGCTTCATCGCCGCCGCAATGCGGCGAGCTTTCGCAAAAGAAGGCCTGAATATCGAGCCCTGGGTATTTGCCGGCGCACTTCCGGGCGGCAAGCAGCCGCAACAACTTATGGTGTACACCTTCTTAACTAGTCTGGGCGGCGAGTTCGATCTGGTCCTAAACCTAGACGGCTTCAATGAAATGACACTGGCAATGGATGAGGCGCATCTATCGAACCTCCATCCAGTTTATCCGAGGGGTTGGGACACGATGCTCGGCAACCGCTTAACTGCGCATAAGCTCCGAGCAATTGCTCAGTTGTTGAAGTTGCGGGAAGCACAGGCTTCGCTTCTTGATTTCGCAGAGACAAACCCGTTGGCGCGCCCGACGTTAGTCGGTTTGTTGTTGGCTCAGCGCATCACAAGCGAAGAAAGGCGTGCGAACGCGTTACTTTCTGACCTGCACAAAGAGCGGGCGTCGGGAGAACTCACTCTGGAGGAAGGCGGGGTGCCGTTCGACTACACCGATACTCACGCCGCTTACCGCTATCTTGCAGAGCTGTGGCGCCGATCATCGATCTCTCTTAACCATGTTGCTGCTGGCGCAAACACGGCTTACCTCCACGTTTTCCAGCCTAACCAATACCTTGAGGGAAGTAAGCCCCTAACGGCGGAGGAAACCGCGCGACACTACATACCGGAAGGTGGCTTCGGTGTCCATTATCGGGGTGCATACCCTGCGTTTCATGCAGAGATGGATCGGTTGCGGGACGCTAGAGTCTGGTTCGTAGACGCATCAATGCTCTTCGCAGATGAATCGCGTACCGTCTATGTTGACGCCTGTTGTCATTTCAATGAATACGGAGTACGCGCTCTAGCCGACTACATCGCGGAGGTCGCGGCAAAGTCAGTGGAGGGTCGCGCAGACGTGATGTCGGTGCTGCCGCACATTGGTTCCCCGTAAGAACATCGTAGCAATAAATGCTGTCGTGACTGGCCATGGGCCAACTGAGTCGGCGTACCGACCGAGCGTCAGAGGTACGCCAAGCAAGCGGAGGGCAGTGGCTGTGGTGACGAATGATCGGTCCGGCTGCTGCGCTGGTCTGGCGAAGTGCGGGCCGACTCCGTGGGCTAGCTTGCAGCCGCTTGACCGAAGCGGACGTGAACGCGGGGCGGGTGCGGTGCATCTTAGGGTTACAGACTCGCGTCGCCGTCAAAGGGGCTCGGGTCCCAGGCCGAGACCGCCCGCAGCGGGGCGGTCA
>JBJYXA010000723.1:0-3609 GCA_046259705.1 Caldilineaceae bacterium | reverse complement strand
ACGAATAGTCGGACGCCGTATTCGGGTCCAGTGTGCGCTGCACGCCGTAGACCACATCGTTCGCCGTGACGGGGCCAAGGTCTTCAAACTCACCCGTCGCCGGGTCCAGCTTCACCCAGTGCACGTCGTCGCGCATCTTGTAGGTCCAGGTCAGGCCGTCTTCCGAGACCGACCATTCGGTGGCCAGACTCGGTACGACTTGGGCGTTCTCATCGAAGCTAAGCAACCCCATAAACATCTGGCGAATGGCCCAGATCGACGTGGTGTCGGTTCCCAGACTTGGATCCAGTGAGGGAGGTTCTGTACTGATGACAGTGTCCAATGTGACCGGCGCCATTGACTCAGCTTCGGCCGGAGCCGCCGCTTCCTCACCGCCGGTGGCAGGCGCTGCCGAGGGCGCGGCGCACGCGCCCACCAGCAGCACTGCAACCAGCAATACTGCAAATAGCCACTTTGATTTCATGAATTGCTCCTTTGTTAGTGACGAGGGCCTTTCGGCCCAACTACTAGGTGTTGTCTCGTAGTAGAGACAACGTCATTCGGATACAACAGCGTCATATTCCGGCAATGTCAATTGACAAAGCGATCACGGCAACGCCGATCATCGCTTTGTGTGGACAAGACTGCCAATTTGCAACCGCTGAAAGGGGAGTCTCACACAGATTGTGTAGAACTCAGAGTTCATATTGTTCAGATGCTGCTTCGCTCATGGACCGAACACTGGGCCAAAATCAGGCCTCGTGCCTCGCACACTCCCGCGCTATGATAGAATTCGACCGGTGTGATGGAGGCGTATTCTATATACTAACGCACTCCCCCGCCGTAAGGAAAAATGGCAGGGCCTGCTAGTGGCATAGTGCGTTGCTACCACATTAGATGCACAACCTTGCCAAAGGTTACGTTGGTCGGTAAGGGGTAGTCCCTAACAAGGTGCGTACTGAGCGTCGAGACGGTGCGCAACGTCAGAAGGGAGCTTCCCAAGCACTGCGCCATCTGGACACGCTATCCCCAATATGGTAGACACCTTCGCCGGCAGACGTGACTGAGGGCGTCAACACCGGGCCGCCTATGTGGTGACTGCCGTTGCTTTGGGGCGCATCGCGATGTCTACTGTCCCTCGTCCTCATAAAGCCAGCAGGCCACGTAGTGACCCTCCGACTTCATCTTGAACTCTGGATCATTCTCGCGACAGATGTCCATCACGCGCGGACAACGCGTGCAGAAGTTGCAGCCTTGCGGAGGGTTCGCCGGGCTGGGCACATCGCCTTCTAGGATGATGCGCTTGCGTTCGCTCTCGATGACTGGGTCCGGTATCGGCACCGCCGACAACAGGGCCTGCGTGTATGGATGCATGGGGTTGGCGTACAAATCATCGCGGGTCGCCAACTCCACAATTTTGCCTAAATACATGACAGCAATTCTGTCACTAATATGCCGCACGACCGAAAGGTCATGCGCGATAAAAAGATAGGTTAGTTCAAGATCCTGCTGAAGGTCTTCGAGCAGATTGATAATCTGAGCCTGAATGGAAACGTCCAGTGCCGAAATGGGCTCATCGCAGATGATGAATGCTGGATTCACGGCCAGGGCGCGTGCGACACCGATGCGTTGTCGCTGACCGCCGGAGAATTCATGCGGATAGCGGTTGACGAAATAGGGATTCAGACCCACGGTGCGCAGCAATTCCTGCACACGTTCCTGTCGTTCCCGCTTGTTGGCGCCGATCTTGTGCACTTCCAAGGGCTCGCCGATGATGCTGCCTACGGTCATACGGGGATTCAACGATGCATATGGATCCTGGAAGATCATTTGCATTCTGCGGCGCATACGCCGCAGAGCCTCGCCCTTTGTCTTCGTCAGTTCCGTACCTTCAAAGACGACCTCGCCACCGGTTGGACGGTAGAGTTGTAGGATAGCGCGCCCGGTCGTGGACTTTCCACATCCCGATTCGCCGACCAAGCCAAGTGTTTCACCCTTCTGCATGGTGAAGCTTACGCCGTCCACCGCCTTGATCGCGCCGACTTGCCGCTGGAAGATGATCCCCTTTGTGATGGGGAAGTGCATTTTGAGGTTCTGGACCTCCAATAGCGGTGCGCTGTTACCGTTGCGCGCTACCGTGCCGGTTGCGCCGGTTGCGTCGCGTGCACCGATTGCCTCACTCATTAAGCCGCCTCCTTATACTCATCTTCTAGTTCATCTTCCCGCAAGACCTGCACGTCTACGTCTGAAATATCTACCCAACAGGCAGCCGTATGTCCCGGAGAAACCTCAAGCAACGGAGGATTCTCCTCCCAGCACTTCTCCACCGCAAAATTGCACCGTGGTGCGAAGGGACACTGGTTCGGGAGTTCCAACAGATCTGGCGGCAACCCTTCTACGGGAACAAGGCGTTTCTGCCGGCCCAAGTCTAGACGAGGAATTGAACGCAGAAGACCAAGCGTGTACGGATGCATTGGCCTGGAGTACAGGTCCTGCACGGTAGCTTCTTCGATGATGAAGCCCGCATACATCACGATCACCCGCTCCGCCATGCCGGCCACTACGCCTAGATCATGCGTGATCCAGATGATGGCCATACCTAGCTCTTCCTTCAAATGACCGACAAGGTCCACAATTTGCGCCTGAATCGTCACATCAAGCGCCGTCGTTGGTTCGTCGGCAATCAGCAATTGCGGATCGCAGCTTAAACCCATGGCAATCATGACGCGCTGGCGCATTCCGCCGGAGAATTGGTGCGGATAGTCGTTCAAACGCGACTCCGCCCCAGGAATCCCGACCATCTCCAAGAGCTGCACCGCCCGTTTGCGACTTTGCTCCTTATTCATGCCGAGATGCAGTTCCAGCGCCTCTGTGATCTGCCGTCCGATCGTCAACACCGGATTCAGTGACGTCATCGGGTCCTGGAAAATCATAGCTATCTTGTTGCCGCGAATATGGCGTAGCTCATCTTCCTTGAGCTTAAGAAGGTCCTGTCCTTCGAACCAAACTTGGCCGTCGACTATCTTTCCCGGTGGCTGTGGTATCAGTCGAATCAGTGACATCACACTGACGCTCTTCCCGCAGCCGGATTCGCCCACAATGGCCAGGGTTTCGCCCTTGTCCACCGTATACGATATCCCGTTGACCGCGTGGACAACGCCATCCTGTGTGAAGAATTGCGTCTTCAGGTCACTGACTTCCAGCAGTTTTGCCATGAAGGTCTGCTCCTCCAAACTATAAGAGCACTTCTAGATGAGTACGGTATACTTTTGAAATGGCGGTCGCAGGGCTTCCGGCCACATCCAATGTCGGCACTGACAATCACTAACTAGCACTTTGAACTGCAGATTTCGCTAACTGCGAGTCGTCGGCCCTATTTGGCGTAACCCCATCCTTTTTATGCCGATCAGGGCCGTAGCGAACTCTACAGGAAATGACTACGAGGCCGCAATTCAGGTACGGTTTATCTGGAGATCGCCTCTATCCAGTTGCCAGACAACTGTAGATGGACCGGAGACACGAAAATGGGCGGGCCGCTTGCCGGCGCCACCCAAGTTCCTTGATGGGTTGTATCGGCCGCAGGTACCAGGCTGCATCGTCGACGTTAGCTCGCAAGTGCACAGGAGAAAC
>JBJYXA010000722.1:0-1842 GCA_046259705.1 Caldilineaceae bacterium | reverse complement strand
GAACGTGAAGACGACATGTTACGCGATACACTTAAAGTTGTGTGTAATTGGATGGCCTGAGGGGCGCGCAGCGACCCGAACGTCCGGTTGAGCGACGTGTTATGGCTCAACTGCTTCATGTGAATTCTTTGGCAACAAGATGGTGGATCATTTCACTTTCACCATCTTCCCACTGTCCATCCCAAGATATGCGGAACCTGCGAATATCCGATTCCCCCTCGTTTGAACGAGCTTGAACACTCACTACGAGATCTGTTTTCTCGCGACGACGAGCCGGAAGATTGTTTGGGACTATTAGTGGATGCAACTCAAGCCATTTTCCTTTTATCACGCTACAAAGATCGCAGTCTGCTGATGGACCGACTGTGCGTGAAATAGGGTGAATTTCTTGAAACTTCCAGCGCAGTGGAACGTCACCCGCCCATTTCAATGTCAACTCTCCATCGGGGCCTGGCTCTTCCAGCCTCATTAGATGAACTTGAACTTGTGTGGCTGTTGGCCAGCGAACTAGGTTTGTTACTCGCAGATGGTAGAAACGTGCCTTTTCTTCTCTTGTTGCTCCGTTCGGGGAGAGGAGAACTGCTGTTTTGAGTTCCCCTCCACGACTTACAAGGCTCAGCGAAAGCTTTGGGCGAAACAGCTTTGCCTTTATCCAGTCACCGAAGAGAGCAACAAAAACGGCGGCAAGAGTGCCGATAGCAACGCTTAGGTTTATTGCCCAGTTCCACCAAAACTGATCAGTTGCATCCATTGCCATGAATTTCTTGGGTCACGTTTCTTTAGCCATAACTAGTATTCGTCGGACGAACGGTCCCGATATCTTGGGTCCACGGGGCCAGTAGCCGAGGGATACCGCAGTTTCTCAAGAGCTTAGGCGGCCGCGGCGGGTGCACTGTTAGTGGTTTAGGCGGCCATATCGCCGCCTAAACCACTAATGGCGCAGCTTAGCCGCTTAAACCGGCAACGAAAAGTGCAAACATTATGCGCAAGTCACCGTCGGATAACGGGATGGAGCGCACATCGTCGGGTTCGTTGCGGTCCCATATGCGGCGGGCTTGGATCGCATGCGCCGCGGTTGGGTCGAGTTATCGTGATTTCTGGTGTACGGCGGAGGCCGGGAGGGGTGGCGTATCCTGTTGACTGATCACGGCCAAGATCACAGTCAACAGGGGTGGATACGCCATGAGTCAGTCTACGCTGAAGGTTCTTTCACAACCAGAGATCGGGGAAGCCGACCCGCTGCACGCGCTGCTGCGGGCCGGGGCACGGGAGTTGATCGCCAAGGCCGTGGAGGCGGAGTTGGCCAGCTACCTGGAGAGCGTGGCCGGGCAGCGCCTGGAGGACGGGCGCCAAGCGGTGGTGCGCAACGGCTACCTGCCCGAGCGCACGGTGCAGACGGGCATCGGCGAGGTCGAGGTGCGGGTGCCGAAGGTGCGCGACCGCAGCGGCGGGGGCGCGCGATTCAACTCCGCCCTGCTCCCGCCTTACCTGAAGCGGGCTCGCAGCGTCGAGGAGCTGATCCCGTGGCTCTACCTCAAGGGCGTCTCCACCGGGGACTACCAGGAAGCGCTCGCGGCGCTGCTGGGCGATGGAGCCAAGGGGTTGTCGGCCAACACCGTCATCCGCCTCAAGCAGCAGTGGAGCGAGGAGCACCGCGCCTGGTCACAGCGCGATCTCGGCGAGCGACGCTACGTCTACTGGTGGGCCGATGGCATCTACAGCAACGTGCGCCTGGACGAGAAGCTTTGCCTGCTGGTGATCATCGGCGTCACCGAGCACGGGCACAAGGAGCTGATCGCCGTGGAAGACGGCATGCGCGAGTCCGAGGCCAGCTGGCTGGAG
>JBJYXA010000721.1:0-2046 GCA_046259705.1 Caldilineaceae bacterium | reverse complement strand
AATGTCCGATTAACTTGCTCCGGCGACCCACAAGCGACATAAGGGTGCGCTCGGTAGGCTGTTTCAATGTCGCGACACCCGGCTTTACCGAGCACTTTCGCGAGACCGGATGATTTGGACTCTCCAGCGGTCGTTGCTTCCCGAAGTCAACGGCGGAAGTCTCCCATCCGCTGTCCCTCAGCGTGAGGGGCGCGAGCGCCGGGCCCGCGCCAGGGAGCCGAGACCGGAGCCGCCCCTGGCCTGGTGCAACCGCCTGCTGCAACCAGACACCACCGTGAGGACGCGAAAGTAAGGCATGGTTGTCCACTTTCGCAAGATGTGACCGTGGGGAAGCTTCCAAGCTGCCTCAATCCACAGGCTCTGCAGCGAGCTCCGCGAGCCGCACATCTGCATCCCTCGCGATCATCTCCGCGGCTTTCTCGTCGATCATGGCCGCGACGACGCAAGTGTTGCCGGCAACGAGTCCGGGGTCAGTATCTGACAACATGTGCGGAGCGTCCGCAGTCCGCTCCACCGCGGGCCCCGGCTGCCGAGGAACAAATGCCACGGAGGCGGCCCTCTGCTAAATCTGAGGGACGCGCCGCGAACGTCCGTTGTAGGACGCGTACCTACGGGGAACCAGGGGTCGGCCTCAGAGGCAGTTCCAAACCCGAAGCAGACACCCATCGGCGACGCGGGGAGTGACCACTCAGCGAGAAGCGGGGACAAAGCCGTGTTGATGGATGCCTACAGAACCTCATAGACGAAATATTGTACCCTGATCTCAGTGCCGTACTCTGGATGATTCGGAAGGTATGGCATCGGTTCGGTACCAAAGATCCGTCTCCAAAGGCCCATTTCTTCAAGCTCGCGGAGTTGCTTCTCGTAATTCTGGTCACGCATGATGTCGTCGCGCTGCGAGAAGACGACATATCCCTTCGGCCTCACAATACGACACAACTGTTTGAGCACCTCGTTCGTCTCGAAGTAGGTAAGTGCGCCAATAAAAGTGACGGCATCGTATTTATTGTCGTCGATTGGCAGGGGCGTCTCCTGCATATCAACCTTGCGGAGCGAAGAGTAAGCGCCAGTATGTTCCGCGAGTTTGAGCAGACTGCTGGAAATGTCCATCCCATGGATGTCTGTATACCCAAGATTTCGGAGCGCGATTCCCGTGAGGCCTGACCCGCATGCAGCATCCATGATCGAGCTCGACAGCGGGATGTAGTTCCGCGCTATGGCTGCTGCGGTCTCCGGCCCCACATACCCCCAGTCGCAAAAAGTCTTTTCGTAGTCGCCGGTCTGCGCCAACTTGTCATAGTCGCGCTCGACCGTCTCGCTGTTGGTGGAGAATTCTTTACCCCAGATCTCCGCGGTCTCGTCGACTATTTTCTGCCCCATAATTTTCGTGCCACTCGAATGATGATAGAAGAGCCATGCGCTTCTGCGTCATGGGGGCCCGCTTCCGGCGTCGACTGCTGCCCGTCGGCCCTTGTGGCCCGACCTTCTTATCTTCGGAGAAATGCCGCCTCACCTTCGGACAGTCTCCGTGCCTTTGCGGCCAGCTCTGCTTCGAAACGCTCAAATCGTGGACCAACACGGAGCCAGCAGGAGCGCTTTGGGGAAGCGCGGAGCGCGCGACTGATCATTATAAGTGCGCTTAATGCTGCTGCTTGGCGCTTCTGTCGTCAACCTGCACGTTTGGCGAACTGCCGCTAGTCTCCGACCGACGGCCGAGCGTCCGCTTAGGGTCCCTCTGCAGACGACCGGCGTCCCGACCCGACTGGCGGCTTGCGACCCTAAGCGGTCCTTGACGGTTGGCTTAGGGATGGTTCGTCCGGTATCAGCACATGCGCGCCCAGCATCGCGCTGACGCGCTCAAAATTAGGCGCGCGCGGAGGGCATTTGCTTTCAGCAGGCGTCGGAAGTTCAGCGCCGTTTTGGCAGCTGTCACCCACTCGTGCACCGGGGCCGGATAAGCCGCGAATCACCTGGCCGATCTTCCTCGCTCAACCCCGCGTAAGCCTTTGCCAGTAATGACAAAAATCGCAGTTTCAGATTTCACGC
>JBJYXA010000720.1:0-6706 GCA_046259705.1 Caldilineaceae bacterium | reverse complement strand
GACGACGATTGGATTCCGCCCGACGACGATGACGGTTCGACGCGACAGCGGGGCAACCCGCGCCGCTTCCTTTGGGTGATCGTACCGCTGCTGATCTTTATCTTCTTCAACCAGATCATTGGCTTCATCGCCGACTGGTATTGGTACGGCAGCTTGGACTTGACCTCCGTTCTATTCACGCGCCTCTTCGCCAAGCTCGCACTCTTCGCGGCCGGCGCGGGTATATTCTGGCTGATCGTCGCATTCAATGTTTGGTTGGCGAGGCGTTTTTCGCCCCGCGGCCTTACGGGGACGCCGGTCGAACAGACAGTGGAAGCCTTCGGCGTGCGCGTGGTACCTACGGTCCTGGTCGTGGCGGCCGTGCTCGCCTTCTTCGTGGGCATCTCTACCGCAGCAACGTGGGAAAGTGTACTCCTGTTTTTCAATCAGTCCAGCTTCAACCTCTCGGATCCCATATTCCACCGTGACGTGAGCTTTTTCATCTTTACGTTGCCAATCTGGCAGCTCATAAAATCGTTCCTGATGTTCACGCTCATCGTCTCGTTAGTGGCAGCGGCCTTGGTGAGCGGTATCGGCTGGCACGGCTGGGACATACGCACGAGGGCACTTGTCCACTTGGCTGCTTTGGGTGCGCTCATCCTGGTGCTCATCGCCTGGCAGTATCGCATCAACGCATACCAGCTTGTCTACAATACGCGCGGGGTGGTGTTCGGTATCGGCTTCACCGATGAGCACGCCCAGATACCGGCCTACAATTTGCTCGCGATCGTCACGTTGGTCACTGCCGTCGCACTCATGATCACGGTGTTCCGGCGCCGCGCTTGGCGCGCCATCGTCGCCGTACTGATCATTTGGATCGCCGCTGCGTTCCTGGCAGGTAACGTCTATCCCAGCTTCGTGCAGCGCTTCCGCGTCAGCCCCAACGAGCTTGCGCTGGAACGACCCTATATCGAAAACAACATCGACTTCACGCGAAAGGCCTTTGGTCTCGACAAGATTGAGGTCGCCAATTACACCGTCGATGACCAGGTAGATGTGACACGCCTGCTCGAGAACGCCGACACCCTCTCCAATATGCGTCTGTGGGACTATCGGCCCCTGTTGCAGACTTACAATCAGATTCAGGCCCTGCGCCAGTACTATCAGTTCAACGACATCGACATCGACCGCTACGGCCTTGACCAAGACACGCTCCGCCAGGTAATGTTGGGCGCGCGCGAACTGGTACCCGATCAGCTTTCCAGCGAAGCACAAACCTGGGTGAACCGGAAGCTCGTCTACACCCATGGCTACGGCGTGGCCGCCTCCTCGGTATCCCAGGTGACGCGTGACGGGCTTCCCGATTTCTATCTCAAGGACATTCCCACCACAGGCGTGATCACGGTTACCCAGCCCGAACTCTATTTTGGCGAGCTGACAAATAGCTATGTGGTCGGCAATACGGATGAGCCGGAATTTGGCTATCCTAGTGGAGATGGCAATGTCATGACGCAGTTCGACGCGGATACCGGCATCGCCACCACAGTCTTGGCTAGACTAGTATTTGCGCTGCGCTTCGCGGATATCAACTTGTTGCTCAACGGCGACATTCACAGCGACAGTCAATTGCTGTGGCGCCGCAACATCCGTGAACGCGTCACTGAAGTGGCGCCCTTCCTGCGCTTCGATCAGGATCCCTATATTGTGGTGGACGAATCCGGCAAGCTGTGGTGGATGTTCGACGCGTATACCGTGAGCAATCGCTTCCCGTACAGCGACCCACTCAACGACATCAACTACATCCGTAACTCGGTCAAGATCGCGATCGACGCCTACGACGGAACTATGTCGTTTTACGTGGTGGACGACAGCGAGCCCATTATCGCGGCCTATCGCGAGATCTTCCCTGCCCTCTTCAAATCGCTCAATGAGATGCCGCCCGACCTGCTGCGCCACATTCGCTATCCGCTCGACCTGTTCACCAGCCAAGCAATGGTCTACCGGACCTACCATATGACGGATCCAAACGAATTCTACAATCGCGAGGATCTGTGGGCATGGCCCGAGGAACTATTCGAAGACCAACCCTTGCTCATGCAGCCCTATTACGTGCTAATGAAATTGCCGGGCGAGGACCGACTGGAATTTGTGCAGATTCTGCCCTTTACGCCGGCCAATCGGGAGAACATGATCGCTTGGCTATCCGCAAAGAGCGACCCTGAGCAATACGGCGAAATGCTGGTATTCGAGTTCGGCAAGGATTCTCTCTTCTTCGGCCCCAAGCAGATCGAAGCTCGCATTGACCAGGATCCTGTCATCAGCGCGCAGTTGAGCCTCTGGAATCAGCAGGGCAGCAACGCCGTGCGCGGCAACCTTCTGGTTATTCCCGTTGCCAATACGCTGGTGTACATCGAGCCACTGTACTTGCAGGCTTCCTCGGGCAAGATTCCCGAGTTGAAGCGCGTCATCGTGGCGGACCCGAACACGGTAAAGATGGCTGATAATTTGGGCCTCGCACTCGTAGAACTGTTCGGCGAACGGTTGCTTGCGAACAGCGACCTGGAAGCGCTGGCCACTTTCGGCGGCGAGGTCTCCGTAGAAGGGGCTCTTGCCTTAGCCGAAGGTGCGGCGGCTTCAGGTGGCGCTGCCGGGCCGGATGCCAGCATCGACACCCTGGTCAACCAGGCCAACGAGCAGTTCAATGCCGCACAGAACTTCGCTCGCCAGGGAGACTGGGCGGGATACGGGGTCCAAATAGAGGCTTTGCGCAAGACGCTGGAGCAACTGGCAACGGCTGCCGGCGTTGACGTGAGCGGAGCAGACATACAGTTGCCAGATGTGCAGGACAGCGAACCGCAATTGGAGGAGCCTGCGGCCGGTGAGTCATTCTAGCCGCACGCGTGACCGACTAGCCGGCATGACCAAATGCCGAAGCTTATGGACGTCCGCCACCCCCGGTGCGACGGACGTCCGTAGGCAGAGCGGAGACGGCGGCTCAGCTTATTCTCAGGATCGGTTAATCCGGCGCTCATACAGGCAGTGCATTGTTACGTGAACCGTCCCGGCTTGGACGATTGGGCGGGTCGGATAGGTAACTCTTCCTGACCAAGTGGCGACACGACTGGTCAAACCGCTGCAGTGGCTTTGACCCCGTATGCGTGAATCTGCACGGGCACAGCGACACTGCTTGAGGAGATCTCTAGTTTGAAGAGATCTCTTCATTTACGAAGAAAATTCAGAAGCGAACCGTGGCAGTCTTGTTCTAGAGGAAATCACCCTATGGATCACCGATGGTATGAACTGCGCGAGAAAGCGCCGAAAAAGACTCGCGAGCCCAACTACCGGCGCCGCAGCATGATTCTGGGCGTGGCATTGGGCGCCATGTTGCTCGTTCTGGCTGCGATTTATGTACCCGCGCTCTGGGAGGTGCCCGTCGCCGTAGCCGAGCCGGCTGCCGTGCCGGTCCTAGCTACACCGGCAGACGCACCTACTACGCTGGCGGAGAGTTCGCTTCCGGGCGACTCTGAGGCGCTGGCGGACCTTTACGAAAGCGTGGCAGCCTCAATCGTAAATATTCGCGTGACTTCGCGTGGCGCCAGCCTGCTTTTCCCGGGACTAGAAGGGCAGGATGGCAGTTCGCAGCTCATCGAAAGCCAAGGGTCGGGCTTCATCTACGACGAAGCGGGACACATCGTCACCAACAATCACGTGATTGAAGATGCCGAATCCGTCCTTGTGATCTTCCATAACGGGCGGTGGGCCGAAGCCGAGGTCGTGGCCGCCGATCCCCAGGCGGATCTAGCCGTGCTCCAGGTCACACCGCCAGAGGGACTGGAATGGCGAGTTCTACCTGTCGACGATGGCGATCACCTGAGAGTGGGCCACACTGTGGTCGCAATCGGTAATCCCTTCGGGCTGGCCGGCACCATGACGACCGGTATTGTGAGCGCGTTGGGGCGCGGCATCCCGGTGGGTGATGGCAACGTTACCCGCTACACATTGCCCGACGTGATTCAAACTGACGCCGCCATTAACCCCGGCAATTCCGGCGGCCCGCTCATCGATCTCGCAGGTCGAGTTGTGGGCGTCACCTTCGCCATCCGTTCCACGGAGCGATCGAATTCGGGTGTTGGCTTCGCAATTCCGGCTGCGGTCGTACGTCGCGTCGTGCCGGCTTTGATCGAAGACGGCCAGTTTGACTACGCCTATCTGGGCTTGAGCGGTTCGAGTATTTCCGCAGACCTGGCCAGTGCGCTGAGCCTGCCTGAAGGTCTGCTCGGCGTGTACGTGGCCGAGGTCATCCCGGGAGGTCCTTCAGCGGATGCGGGGCTGCACGGCGGCACCGATCCCGTGGATGGCCCCAACGGCGTTCGCTTCTTGCGCGGCGGCGATATTATCACCGCCATCGACGGTATGTCAGTACAGCGCTTTGAGGATTTGGTGAGCTATCTGGTCACGCGTGCGACGCCCGGCCAGCAGGTGCACCTTAGCGTAGTGCGCGACGGCGCTGATGTCAATGTGGACGTGACACTGGGCGCGCGGCCTGCCTCTCTCGCCAGCACGGCGTCGACCGAGGAGAGCCAGTCCACCGGTGACATCGCCATGCGCGACGCCATCGAGATTGCCACGCAAGCCCTGGACGACAGCGGCCTCATGACGGGCGACATCGAAGAACGCGTGGCCACTCTCGAGGACCGTAACGGCCAGCCCGTGTGGGTGGTGCAGTTCACGGCGGGCGCCAGCGTGGCGACGGTCGTCGTCGACGCCCAGAGCGGCGAGGTCCTGGAGCTGGACGTTAAGTAGCCAGTAGAGGGCAGCGCGCGGGCTGAGGCACATGCCCCCGGCTGCGCAGGTTGACAGAAGAATGAAAACGGAATCTCCGTGTGTTCGTCGAGACGTAGGTGGTCATGTCGCCGCTCATGTCGCAGAACACATCCGGGGATTCCGTTTTTCGCGCCAAGAGAACGGTTGGCTGCCTCTGGAAGACGAGGATGGTTTCCAGAATGACGACGCCTGTCCCGTCGCAAACTAGATTTACAACTGTTCAGCCGTTCCACAAAGCTAAGTGACGATTAAATCTGCAAAATGTGTTGAGATTTGCACTGTGTATTGAAGACCTGCCTTTGCCTTCGTGCATGGGTGTAGACTTGCCTGAACCGCAGCGACCACGCGGGAATTTTCACTCGATATCCTGGTCTTAGGCTACTATACAGGATACGAGCAGCCATTGCGGCCCGCTACACATAACCGGCCGCGCTTTGCAGACGCCGTTCTTACCGTGCGCCAGCACGACCAACATCGCCACCGCCAATTGAAAGGGCATTCCCCGTGCAGACGTCCATCAACATTTCACAAGCTGAATTCCAAGCGCGCGCGGACCGGCTTTGCGAGCACGTTCATGCGCAAGACCTATCGGGCGTGGTATTGTTCGACGCTCACTATGTGCTGTACCATAGCGGTTTCGCCTTCATCCCCACCGAACGACCCATTGCCTTTGCCATGAATGCCCAGGGCGATAAGGCGCTGTTCGTACCGCGCCTCGAAGTGGAACACGCGCAGGCGAACTCATTGATCGACCACGTGGCCCATTACCTCGAATACCCCACCGAGACCCATCCCATGACCGTATTGCAGCAACTGCTCGACGAGATGGGCATCGGCGCGAACGGAAAAACCATCGGTGTAGACACGGACGGCTATCCCTGGATGCTGGGCTATCGTGGACCTGCGCTGAGCGAACTGATGGGCGCCCCTGGTAAGTCCGTGGTAGCCTTTGTAGAAGACTGTATGGCGGTGAAGAGTGAGGCGGAGCTGGCGCTTATACGCGAGAGCGTCAAGTGGGGGAACCTGGCCCATACCCTGCTGCAGCGCTACACCAAGGTCGGCGCGACGGAAACCGAGGTCAGTATGAGGGCTACGAACGAAGCCACCCTGGCCATGCTCGATGCCATCGGACCTATTTACCGGGCGCAGAGCGGCTTTTCCAACGGGGCGCACGCCGGCTATCGCGGCCAGATAGGGCGCAACGCCGCCATCCCCCACGCCATGGCCAACAATATTACCTTCGAACCGGGCGATGTGCTGGTGACAGGCGCGGGCGTGCCCATGTGGGGCTATCATTCCGAGCTGGAACGCACCATGCTCATCGCGCCGGTGACGGACGACAAGAAGCGCATGTTCGACCATATGGTGGCGCTCCAGGATACGGCTATGGGCGCCATGAAGCCCGGCATTCCCTGTTCAGAGGTCGACAATGCCGTACGGGCCTATTATGACGAACACGACCTCTGGTCATACTGGAAGCATCACAGCGGTCACACCATCGGTCTGCGCTACCATGAGGGGCCATACCTGGATTTGGGCGACCACACGATCATGCAGCCGGGCATGGTCTTCACGGTCGAGCCGGGGTTATACGTGCCGGAATTGGGCGGCTTCCGCCATTCGGACACGGTGGCCATCACTGAAGATGGAACCGAGCAGATGACGTACTATCCACGGGACATCGAGAGCCTGACCATACGCTAGCCATGCCGCCTGACCAGTGAGCACGCCGCGCCCGAACGGTATCGTCGCGTCCAGCCCCGGCACGAGGCGTGCCTGCTGAACGGTATTGCAGATCTCCCGACTGTCCAGTTCGCACACGGCATGCGAACGGCATCGTTGCGTCCAACCCCGGCACGGGGCGTTCCTGCTGAACGGTACTGCGGATCTCCCGACTGTCCAG
>JBJYXA010000719.1:0-42162 GCA_046259705.1 Caldilineaceae bacterium | reverse complement strand
TGCGACCGGACGTCTTCCGTGTCTTGCCGAGTGAGTAGATTGCCGGCAGTTTGCGGCGCCGGACTGCGAATGTGAGCAACTTGGGCCGCGGTGTCGGGCTCAGGAAACGCGTCCAAGTTACTTGGCTACCATATTAATGCGCGCCAAATCCGTCTGCGCGGGCAAGGGCACAGATTGTTCTATTGGGGAGAATTGTACCTGTCAGTTTGCCTGGCTAACCACCCTCGCTGCAACGGTTGCGGTGATATGCGCCATGTCTGCCACAGGCAAGCACGGGCAGCCAGCAAATGGAACTGGTGCAGTCGTTATGGGTAGTGACTAGTCCTTGTCGTCGTGATGGTAGCGGAACGACAGTTTGAGCTTGACCCGATAGAGATGGGGCTTGCCGTTCTCTACTGTCACGTCTTGTTCGATCACCTCGGCAATGCGGAGATCGTGTAGCGTCTTGCTTGCGGCCTCGATGGCGACCGCTGCGGCCCTCTCCCACGATTCTTCGCTGGTCCCCACAAGCTGAATGACCTTATATACACTCTCGGACATCGTGTCGCTCCTTGCTCTTGTTGCGCCGTCTCGCAGACGCGCATTGGGGTAGATAGAATCGAACGGTGGTCCCCTCTATATTAGCATAGAGAACACGCGATCAGCATGCGTAATCCGCGGCCAAACCACGGCCGCGGATTACGGGGCTAGTGCCGGAGGTGGGACGGAACCTGAGCACAACAACGACGGCATTTCGTCTGGGTGACGTCATGTAACCGAGATGGATCGCAGCGCGCACGTACGAGTTGTATCCGATACAGCCCGGGCAAGAATGCTACCCTAGTATCTGCAAGAAATGGTTTGTGCTATGCGAATGCGCTTCCGACTCAAAGTCATGCTGGCCTCGAAGCCCGCGCGGGAGCCAAATCCGCAGAGATGTGGGATTTGAATTCGCCCATCCCTTTCCCCCTGGCGACAATCCTACTCAGCAGCCAGCGCCGCCTGTAGCGACAACATGACCACACCTATGTGAGCGAGGGCAAGTTGGCAAAATGATGATGCACAGCAGCATAGGAAAATCGAAGACGTGGGGAGCAACTGATGTGGACAACGGTATTGCTGGTCTATGGCGGCCTTGGCGTATATATCGCCATGGCACTCGTATCGGCTTGTGCGCTGTCGGGATTGATTACTACCGGTCGCGCGCACGCAAGCACTAGGCTGCAGCGCTGCGAGGCTGAACACGACGATAGGTGAGCAACAGTCACGCTGTCCTTTATGCGCACCAGAGGCCAGCTACGCCGGCTGCTTCAGGCTAGCGCAGCAACTCACGACTGGATCTGTCGCAAAAGAATGCGCGCCCTGCGGAGTTTGGCAGCGACTGGGCAGCAGTTGCCGCTGGTTTGGAGGGGTCTTGCTGCGACGTGCTTCACTGGCGCGAAGAGACAGTCCCTCTATGAGGCGTCGAGCATCTCCAGAAGACGTTCTCTTGTGGCGTTGGGATCCGCCTTGCCCTTGGTAGCCCGCATGACCTGCCCCATAAAGAAGCCCAGAAGCTTCTCCTCGCCATTGCGATAGCGTGTAAGCTCATCCGGATAGCTGGAAAGGGTCTGCAAGATCGCGTCATCGATCACGCCGGCGTCGCTGACCATGGCCAGGCCCTCCTCTTCAATGATCACCTTCGGATCGCGACCCGATGCGTACATCATATCCAGAACTTTCTTGCCCGTATTCTGGTTGATTACCTTCTCGTCGACCAGTGCCAGGAGCGACGCAATCTGTTCCGGGCTGATAGGCATCTCTGCGATCTGGCGCAGATCTTGACCGGCGCCGTCGGCATAGAGGAGTCGGAAGAGTTCGCCGGTGACCCAGTTGGCCATGCGTTGTGGCTTGCCGGCATCCTCGCCATAATCGGCGACGGCTCCTTCAAAGAAGGAGGCCACCAGACTCTCGCTGACGAGAGCGTCGGCCTCTCCAGGACGCAGCCCCCATGAGTCGACATAGCGCATTCGTTTGCTGCGCGGCAGCTCGGGCAACTGCGAACGCAACTCTTCCACCCATGCGCGGTCGACAACGAGAGGCGCCAAATCGGGCTCCGGGAAATAGCGATAGTCTTCGGAGCTTTCTTTGCCTCTTTGCAGAACTGTGCGCTGCGCAACTTCGTCCCAGCCCATATTGACCTGTTCAACAACGCCTCCGTTTTCCAGTACGTCGATTTGGCGCTGCATCTCGTATTCAATGGCGCCACGCACGGAGCGAAAACTGTTCAGGTTCTTGACTTCTACCTTGATACCGTATTCGCCGCGCGCCCTTTGTTCCAAAGTGCGCACGCTGATGTTTGGCTCGCAGCGCAATGCGCCCTTCTCCATCTCACCGCTGCTGACGCCGAGATAGCGAAGCGTAGTGCGCAAACTCGTGAGAAACGCGTACGCCTCTTCTGCGCTATGGATGTCGGCCTCGGTTACGATCTCGAGCAGAGGAACGCCAGCCCGGTTGAGGTCCACGTACGAATAACCGCCTTCGTGGACGGAGCGACCGGTATCTTCTTCCAAATGTGCTCGCTTGATGCGAATGCGGGAAATGGAGCCGTCCGGAAGGTCAACTTCAACACTGCCGTCCGTGCACAGCGGCAGCTCAAACTGGCTGATCTGATACCCCTTCGGCAAATCCGGATAGGTGTAGTTCTTGCGCGCGAACACTGCGGTCTCGGCAATATCACAATCCAGCGCCAGGCCCGTCTTGATGGTAGCTTCCACCGCAGCCTGATTGATCACCGGCAGCATACCGGGCATGCCTAAGCAAACCGGACAAACACGTGTGTTTGGTGGCGCGCCCGCGTAGTCGGTGGCGCACTGGCAGAACATCTTGGAACGGGTGAGTAACTGCGCGTGAACTTCCATTCCCACGACGAGTTCGTATTCAGTCTTGGGCGAAGTGGCGGTACTTGATTCGGTGGACATCATCTGTGAATTCCGTGTGGCGATAAAGTGTTCGCGTGCTTTGGTGGTGATTCCGGTGCAACCTCGGTGCCGCGTTTACAAGCGCATGGCTGACCGTGGCGCAGTTATCGACGTATCATTGAGCAATACCGGAGGTTAACGGTACAATTCCTCGCAACCGTTTGCCGTCCTCAATCGTTACATAAGCAACGTGGTACTGTACCGGCGAACGACAGCCAGTATATGATAGTGGCAGGTATGGGAATGTACAAGGTAAGCGGCGTATTTAGCCCATCAACCCATAAAGACAGCAATCCGTCTCTACAGTCGGGATTCCACATGCGTTTTCATCTAGATCGGCGCAGTGGGTGCGGATTCCATGCGTAATTCTTTCGACCGCTTGCCGGCCTGGGTCTGGCTGGCCGTAGCGCTATGCATGTTGATCGTCGGTCTTTGGCTCGCGTATTTCGTGGTCGTACACCCACCGGCTCTACAGCTTGCCGGTCTGCGCACCGAGCCGATTCCGTCATCGAGCATAATAGAACTCACACCGGACTTAGCCGTCGTGGCGTCGGACGCAGGAGAGAACCCGGCGCCGATCAGCGTACTGTCTACGCCTCCTACAGGGCGCCCGGATGAGGCCGCGGAATTTACGGGAGAACCGACCGTCACTGCAGTTCTGGAACCAGCCGAGCTACCGATAGCTACGCCTACGTTGCTGGCCCCACCGACCGCGACGGTTACACCGGTTCCGGCGCCAACAGTGACAGCTCCGCCACCGGTCGTTTCGCAGTCGAGCGACCAAGTATTGGCTCAGGCGGCCGCGTTATACCGGCTGGGCGACTATGCCACTGCACGCAGCCAACTGGCTACGCTACTTACGCCCACTGAGACCTCCAATCAGATTAAATCGCAAGCACTATTCGAGATGGCGAAAGCCTATCTGGCCGAAGGTCTGTACGCCGAGTCGCTGGCTGCCGTCGACGAGCTGAACAAGCTGACGGATCAGACGTCAAGTGGAACAGACGCGAGCGATTCACCGCAGAACACGAGTGTCCTGTCAGACTATCTACGGGCAGAAGCTTTGGCCGGGCTTAACCAGTACGATGAGGCTGTGGCAGCCTACGGTCGATTTCTGCAGTACTACCCCAGCACGACGGTAACTGTTCAGACCAAATTGGGTCGCATCTATCTGGCAGCGGGAAATGCGCCGGCGGGCGACGCAGCATTCCGCACCGCGGCAGAGGCGACGACCAACGTCGTACATCGCGTGCTGTTGCTGGAGGAGCTGGCACAGCTCCACACGGATGCCGGTCGGTATGGCGACGCGGCCGCAGCCTATGACACGATCCTTAGCATTGCCCAGCAGCCAAATTACCGTGCACAGATCCTTGCCAAGGCTGGGCACGCCTACGCGGCGGGAGGAAACGAAGCAACCGCCGTGGAACGCTGGCGCTCGGCCATTGCCGAAGCGCAGACTGTCTTCCAGGCTGATGGTAGCGGTGACGGCGACGCAGTCAGCGCGGCCGTGCGCTCGGCTGCGGTGGCTGCTGCCTATGACGCCCTGGTCGAACTGGTCGATCGGGGGGTGGACTTTGACCTATATGAACGAGGCGTCATCGACTTGGAAGCAGAGGCCTATGCACCGGCTGTGAACGCCTTCAGCGCCTTTCTGGAGAGTGCGCCCGCTGAAGATGGGCGTGTGGCCGATGCTCTGCACGGATTGGGACAGGCGCAACTAGGCGCGGGTGATGCGGCGGCCGCTCAGGCGGCATTCGAGCGCGTGCTAAACGAGTATCCTGATTGCGCATGCGCCGGTGATGTCCGACTGGGCATGGCAGCCGTGCTGGGCGCGCAAGGTGATGGAGAGGGAGAGCGCCGCAGCTATCGAACCTTTGCACGCGACTTTCCGCAGCATCCGCTCGCGCCGGAGGCGCTGTGGCGCAGCGCGGTGTCGGCCCTCAACGCGGGCAACGATGTAGAAGGTGCATTCGACTTACTGACGCTGGCCGATGCATTCCCGCAAAGCGCACGAGCGCCGCAGGCGCTGTTTGTCGTTGGGACAGGCGCGTTTCGCAACGCGCTATTCACAGAATCCGCAGACGCTTTCGGCAGACTTCAACGAAACTATCCAGACTATCGCTGGGACGCGGTGGCGTATTGGTTAGGGCGTGCGCAAAATGACAACGGCGACGTGGACGCGGCGACACAGACGTGGACTTCGCTAGTCCAGCGAGCCCCCGATATCTACTACGGCATCTTGGCCGCCCAGTCGCTACGCTCGTTGAATCTGTCCGGCGGCAGCATGCTGACGTCCATGCCGGCCATCGCGGGGCCGGCCACTAGACTGGAAGGAGACGACGGCAGCCAGGCATTTGCCGATCAATGGTTGGCTGCCTGGTTACAAGTGGACCCCGCCGGCGTTTCCGTTTTACCGCCGGAGATCGCTGCGGACGTCGACCTGCAGGCCGGTAGATTATTGCTGGAACTGGATGCGCGAGGTGACGCACTCGAGGCTCTGGAACGGGTATATCAACGGTATCTCGATAATCCACAGGCTTTGTATGCGCTGGGCCTAGAATTCGAACGTCTCGGCGCCTATCGCCTCAGTTTGATGTCGATGTCGCTGCTATTGCAGTTGAGTCCAGCCAATCTGGTAGAAGACGGTCCTATATTCATTCAACGGCACATTTATCCGAGACCGTTCGACGAGCTCATTACCCAGCAGGCGATTGCTAACAATATCGATCCGTTGCTGCTATTCAGCCTCATCCGGCAGGAGAGCCTATTCGAGGAGGGTGCGCGATCTGTGGCGGCGGCCCAAGGTCTGGCACAAATCATCCCCGACACTGGCCATTGGATCGCGGAGCAGTTGGGGTACCCAAACTACACAAACGATCTGGTCTATCGGCCAATTGTGAATGTCCGATTCGGCGCGTACTATCTGGACTGGGTGCGAGACTATCTGGATGGCAATATGGTTTCGGCACTGGTCGGCTACAATGCCGGCCCCGGCAACTCGGCGCGCTGGCGTGAATGGGCCGGTGATGATGATGTTCGCTTCGTGGAGATTCTGGAGATGTCCGAACCGCGTACATACGTCAAAGCGATCGCAACCAACCTGTACCACTACAACCGCCTCTACGGCACCCAATAGTCCTTCTGATTTTCCGCTCAACTCCCCCGCTCTTAGACGACAATAAATCTCCATTTCATCACGGTATCTTGCAGCTTGCGCGTGCAACGCTGTAGGGTAGAATGCTGTGCGTTTGCAACAGTGCGGGCTTCAAGTAATCTATGGATGGAAGTGAGGATGGCCGAAGATGTCCGAGCATGGCTTTGACAGACAGATCACGACGATCGAGCGATTTATTCTAGATCAGCAGCGGGGCTATCCAGAGGCCACGGGGGCGCTCACACACATCCTATATGACATTGCGCTGGCAGCGAAGATCATCGCCAGCCGCACCACGCGCGCTGGGCTGGTAGGCATCCTCGGCAGCACGGGCGCACAGAATGTACAGGGCGAGGAGGTGCAGAAACTCGATCAGTTTGCTCAGCGCACAATCTACCGGCTCAACGACCACACCGGTAGACTTGCCGTCATGGCATCGGAAGAGGAGGAGGAACCCATCGCGATCCCGGATCGCTTCCCGACGGGCAACTACGTGTTGGTCTTCGACCCGCTGGATGGTTCGTCGAATATCGATTTCAATGTGAGCATTGGAACCATCTTCGCCATATACCGGCGCAAGTCATCGCCTGACACACGCGGAACGCTGGACGATTGTCTGCAACAAGGGCGCGACATCGTAGCCGCAGGGTACGTGGTCTACGGCTCGAGCACAATGCTCGTGTACAGCACAGGGCATGGGGTCCATGGTTTCACCTTGGATCCCAGCATAGGCGAGTTCCTGCTCTCGCACCCCAACATCCGATTCCCGGACAAGCCGAAGTACTTCAGCGCCAACCTTGGCTACACACGTTACTGGTCGGAAGGGGTGCGCCGATACACGAGTTGGCTACAGGGTGAGGAGCAGGGAGGCCCCGACTTGTCGCTGCGTTATATTGGGTCGCTGGTGGCGGACTTTCACCGTAACCTGCTCACAGGTGGCGTCTTCTATTATCCGGCAGACAGCCAGCATTCTTCCAAGCCGAAGGGAAAGCTGCGGCTGCTTTACGAGGCAGGGCCGCTCTCGTTCCTAGCGGAACAGGCAGGCGGGTATGGGTCCAACGGCAGCGGGTCGATTCTGGACCTCAAACCTAGCAGCCTACACGAACGGGTACCTCTATTCGTGGGCAGCAGGAACCTGGTGGAAAAGGCCGAGGAATTCATTCGCGCCTATGATTGAGGTCCAGTCCGTACAGGTCTCGTGCAGGGGCTCTGAGGGCTGCCTCGGGTTCTGAAACCAATACGATCAAGTTTATGTCATCTCTACCGTAAGGGTGTCGTAGGCAAACTCAATTGGATAGCCCTCCTGGCGCAAACTTGCACCAAGGCGTTCGTAGTCATCGTAGCTAAAGCCAAACGGCTCTTCAATATGTGTCAGGATCACCCGATCCGCATCCAGTGTCTTCACGATCTCTAGAGTCTGCGCGTGCGTCGCCTCTGATTGCAAGACGGGATGCTCTTCAGCGATCAGGCGCTCGCCGGTGAAAGGATCGAACTCTGGAATTCCCATAGGCAGAACGGCCAGATCCACGCCGCGTACGAACTCCGGTGGATTCCAACCCACCAGTTCGTCCGGCGCAATGAGAACACGCGTATCACCGTCTTGCAGCAGGAATGCATATACATAGTCCTCGGCAACACGAAACGGCAGGATATCGACGCCGTTCAACGCAAAGGCACCCCCATCCTGAAGCACAATGAGGCGCACCATGTTGCGTGATGCCATATACTCGAACTCTTCCCACGAGCCAAGATGAACTCGAAAGTCCTCCGCCACCTGTTGCGGCAGATAGATATCGGTAGTGTAGGTCTGCGGCGGCCAATTCAGCCAGTCTTTGTTGGCTTCCCACACGCGACGGCCCATAACGTGGTCCGGGTGCCAGTGAGAATAGGTGCAGGCGGGAACGGGCGGTAGGTCGGCTCGATTCAATTGAAATTTGCTTTCCTCGGGCGTATCGATGAGCAGATCCGGCCCGTGCACAAAGATGCTGGGGCCTGTGCGGCTATAGGGTACGCCGCGTTGCCTTGCCTCAACGCAGATAGGGCATTTGCAGCCGGGTTGAGGGGTCGTAATCGCACCTCCGCTGCCCAGGAACTCCAACTTCATCACATTCCTCCTTGCCTGCAGGTCTGGCTATTCGTCGGATGCCGCAACGTGCACAAGAAAAGAGGCTGCCCACAGATGGAGCAGCCCTCTCAAGAGTTCAGTTGCGCGGGGCACGTTTGTGTGCCGTCCCTGTGTGCGGCTACTGCCAGGTATATGTTGCTTCGGTGTGCAACGGCAGCGCGTCCAGCACCGCGGGATTGTCTGCACTCGCTGGTTTGAGGCCAGCGCGCTCGATGATAAGCCCCGCCAGCTCGGGATCGTACGCCCGATCCTGCCTGTCGACGGCAAGCTCGTCGCCGAACGCGTAATATACCTCCATCTTGGCGTCGGACGGCTTCCAGTCCTTTTTGCGCACCAAAACTTGTAAGCGAGTGATATGTTCCCAATCCCACACTTTGATGCTGTTCCACGGGTGCATGGCGTCATTGATAACGAGCGCGTCGTCCGTTACCGTATAGGTCTCAAATATGTCGGCTAAGCCGACATACATAAGCAATACACCCCAGATCATGAATACCCAGGCCATGGCCTCGGCGAAGAACACTTCTGTCATGCCCATGAAAAAGGCAAGGGCGCCGGCGATCAGCAAAGCGATAGCGGGCACGAGGTTGCGAGGCGTGCCGCCGAATTCGATCGGCTTGGGCGCTTCCGGCGGACTCTCCGTTCCGAGTTCTGCGGTTGTGGCTGTGGCTTCCGCGGCGTCTGCCATGAGAATATCTCCGTTAAGTGATTCTTGCGCGATTTGCAGCGGTGGCGCTGCGTTAGCGCTTCATCCGGGAACTACTTTTCGCTCGCTAGATGAAATGCTAACGCGGCCTAGTATAGCGAGGATGTGGCGGACAGACCAAATCGCCATTACGACTACGGGGTTCGTAGTATGAAGGCTACGCCATGATTTCAGCTCGTTCACGGCTAATGGCCCAATGCAGCGGTTCTCCGTGAAGAAAGCGATTCACCTCCTCGACCACGATGCGGCCCATGCGACGGCATTCGTCGCCAAGGGAACCGGCAATGTGCGGCGTCAAAATCACATTTTCCATGTCGAAGATCGGCGAATCGTCAGCGGGTGGCTCGGGCCACACGACATCGAGAACCGCGAACAGGTCTCTACGTATTTTCAGGACATTTAGCATTTCCTGTTCCCGCACAACGGCACCGCGCGCGGTGTTGATGAAGGAGGCGCCTTCTTTCATCATCGCGAAGTGGGCGCCGCCGATCATGCCCTCCGTTTGCGGCAGCCAAGGCGTGTGCAGAGAGACGACGTCGGCGCGGCGGAAGACATCCTCCAACGAACAGAGTTCGACGCCCAGATCGGCCGCGCTATCGGGTTCCACGAACGGATCGTAGGCAACTACACATACGTCGAGTTCTTGTAGACGACGTGCGACCAACCGCCCGATCATGCCGAGGGAGATGATACCCACGGTGCTGCCGTAGGCGCCTGGCACTGTCATGGAGCGTACATAGTCGTGCCGGCTGCGGATGGCAAATACCTGCTGCCAGGCACGCTTTAGGCAAAGTATGATCTGTGCCAGTGTGTACTCGGCTACCGGAACGGCGTTCGCGGCGTAGGAACTGGTGATGGGAATAGTGCGTTCCCAAAATGCGGGTGTAACGATGCCGCGAATCGAGCCTGCGCCATAGAAGACTCCCTTCAGTAGAGGCATTTTGGCAAGCAGGTTGGCATCCAGCACCGGGCATCCCCAGCCGCTCAACAACACCTCGACGTCCGCAAGTACGGACGGATCTTGCTGCACAGAGGCGGCAGTCTGCAGTGGGGCAGATGTATCGAGCAAGGCGGCCAGATCGGCGCGTTCATCCGGGCCGTAGATCCTTTCGTACGCGTCCGAATTGAGCAAGTACAGGGCTTTGATCATGATATTCCCTTGCGCGAGATGAAATAGGCGGACCGTCCCACCATCATGCCAGAACCGGCCGCGGGGGACGAATTCGCCGGTGCGATGGATCACGCTGGAACGACGATTTCTGCGAATTGACAGAACAGAACAAAAGTTCCATAATACTGCTCCGCGTTCATCCCCGACGTACATCCGGCGATGAGCGCTTTGTCTTGTGAATGATGAAAGGAGAGGAATATGAGCGGCGTGCGAGTGCTTGTAGGGACGAAGAAGGGTGGCTTCATGCTGACATCGGACGACAAGCGGAAGCAGTGGGAGGTCAGCGAACCCTATTTCGGCGGATGGGAAGTCTATCACATGAAGGCTTCGCCCGCCGACCCGAATCGACTTTACGCTTCCCAGTCAGGCGGTTGGTTCGGCCAATTGATCCAGCGCTCCGATGACGGGGGAAAGACGTGGGAGCCCGTGAACAACGAGTTCGCGTATGTAGGCGATCCGGGTACGCATCAATACTATGACGGAACCCAGCGTCCATGGGAATTCAAGCGCATCTGGCATTTAGAAGCGTCACCCCACGATCCGGACACCGTGTACGCAGGCGCGGAGGACGCCGCGCTGTTCCGATCGCAGGATGGCGGCCAATCGTGGCAAGAGCTTCCCGGTCTACGTGAGGTCAAGGGCCACCTTTGGCAGCCTGGCGCAGGCGGGATGTGTCTGCATACCATTAAAATCGACCCGAACAATCCGAACCGCATCGTCGTGGCTATCTCGGCCGCGGGCGCTTTTCGCACGGATGACGGGGGCGAGACATGGAAGGCAATTAACAAGGGCCTGCATTCCAACTTTGAGTTGCCCGATCCGGACGCGGACGTGGGTCACTGTGTCCACAGTGTTGCTATGCATCCTTCGCGGCCTGATACATTGTACATGCAGAAGCATTGGGACGTGATGCGCAGCGATAATGCGGGGGATTCCTGGTATGAGGTCAGCGGCAATTTACCCACGGACTTCGGCTTCCCCATCGCTGTACACGCGCACGAGCCCGAGACGATCTATGTGGTCCCCATCAAAAGCGATACAGAACACTTTCCGCCCGACGGCAAACTGCGCGTCTACCGAAGTCGGACCGGCGGCAACGACTGGGAGGCGTTGACCGAAGGATTGCCCCAGAGCGACTGCTATGTCAACGTGCTTCGCGACGCGATGGCGGTGGACTCGCTGGATCCGTGCGGTCTCTATTTCGGCACGACGGGAGGGGAGGTATACGCCACGGCCGACGCAGGTGACACCTGGCAGACTATCGCCGCCACGCTGCCCAAAGTGCTGTCGGTGGAAGTGCAGGTTCTGCCGTGATACAGGTTCGGTTGCCAGCGCATCTCCGCAACCTGGCGCATACTGGCAGCGTAGTCGAACTGGATGTGAAAGAACCTGTGACACAACGGTCGGTGCTGGACGCTCTGGAGGAACAATACCCGGTCTTGCGCGGGCTGATTCGCGATCACGCTACGAAAAAACGACGGCCGTTCGTTCGTTTCTTTGCCTGTGAAGAGGATCTATCTCACGAATCGCCGGACGCCCCGTTGCCGCAGGCGGTGGTTGAGGGCAAAGAGCCGTATCTCGTGGTCGGCGCGATGGCGGGTGGATAGGACAGGCACGGCATCATTCGCCACATCGGATGACGCCAAAGAATTCTATCTTTGTCCAGCCCAACCACAGTTCCTGCGTCCGTGGATGCGTAACTGATCATGCTGTGACAGACGCGAGCAGATCATCATAACGCTGTGCGACTACGGGCCAATCATAATGAGTGGTCACGTAGTCGCACAGCGTCGCAGGCGCAGCCCGACGATCGGCAAGGATCTGTGTCGCTCTATCCACTAGGTCGTCTTCGTCACCGTATAGACAGGCGGAGTGGAGCGGCTCTGGAATTAGTTCCGGATAGCTAAGGCGGTCAGGTAGAAGCGGATAGGCGCCCGCACTTATGGCTTCCAAAACGCTGATGCCGAAGAACTCGTGGTCCGCAGTGCTGATTACCATGCTGGAATCGCGCAACAGGGCCGCATAGTCGTTCCGCGATTCCAGATAGCCCCAATGTACGATGCAGTCACCAAGACGTTCGCGTGCGGCCTCGAACTCCTGCGGCACGTTGCGGAAGTTTTCTCCTGCCACGGCAACACGGAAGTCAACAGCGCGCTCGCGCAGGCGCTCCAAAACGGAAAAGAAGCGGTCAGGCCGTTTGTCGTATTCCCAGCGCTGATTCCATAGGATGATGGGCGGTTCCGCCTGTGGTTCGCGCTGCTGGACTGCAGGACTGAGTGCGAATGTAGCGCATTCGATGCCCACGGGGAGTACGCAGCTGCGTTGGCGGACGTCGTCGACGAGGCGCAGATGGTTGTAGTCGGGATAATGCTTGAGCAAGCGCGGCAGTTCGTCGAACCACCCCTCCAGATGATAACGGCTGTTGAAGCACACGCGTGTGGACGCAAGTTGGCTCAACCAGTTGATCATGCCGTAGGTGAGGTCGCGTTTTTCGCCTTCTCGCCACGGATAGGTGATCTGGTTCTCGTGCATATAGAGCACGACGGGCGTACGCGCAGGCAAATCATCGCGAAGCAATCCTAGCCAGGCCGGCACGTTGAGCATATCCGTGGCCAGCACGGCGTCGGGGGGCCCCTTCTCGGCCAGCGCCCTGCGAGCCTGATCGGCTAACTCGACGGCGCCGCCTTGCATACGCCACTTCCAGAATCGACCGGCCATGCGCAACAGCGTAATGCTATGCCGTGTATGCGCCATGTAGCCGCGCGCCCAGAGGTGGTGGCTGCCGGTATCGTAGGGCGAGATCAACCAGATATTGCTGGGCGTTGCGCTCATTGCAGTTTGGCGTCCGCGCGTGGTATCGGTCGCGGCTCAGCCGATCAGGCCCAGGAATTGATCGAGTATGCTAGCCTCACCGGTAAGCCTAATCAGGTCCGTACGTAGCCGTCGAGTGGTTTCGGCGCGGTCCAACTCCGTCTCCGGCAGTGGGTCGGGCAGGGAATCGACGGACCGGCGCCACGCCTCGATCAGACAGTCAGAGGATAAATGCTCCCGGCGTACACGTTCGAGCAGCGTCCGCCGCATCCAGCCCAATGCCTGGTTCCACGGGATTAGGAGTTCCTCGCCGGACGCCTGGGATACAAAGAGATCTTGGAACGAAGCTTGCAGGTCTAGGGCAAGTACGTACACACGGCTGCCGTCCCATACTTTCTGCACTGGCCCGGCATAGTCCATGCGTTCCAGGATGGCGTGTACGCAGGCCAGCGCCAGGTCGGATGCACCTGGACCGTCGCTGCCGAAATCGAAGCCTTCGGGACTTTCGTGACGGAGGGGCGGCACGTTGGAGGCGATGACTGGTCTGCCCGCAAGCATAGTCCGTCGAACGATAATGCCTTCCGTGAGACGCGCCGGCAGCATCACCTGGTTCACGCCCTCTGGCGGCGATCCTTGCATTTTGGTCACACTTGCTCCCGAAGAAACACGCTGGATGCAGAGATAAGAGCATGATAACCGCGAGGGCTTGGGGCGAACAATCCTTGCGAAGGCTTCGTTGCAGATGCAGCGGAACCTTCGCAAGGAGGAGCCTACATACTATCTTTCCACAGGCACGCCGACGGAGTTCCCCCATTCGGTCCAAGAACCGTCGTAGTTACGAACGTCGTCAAAACCAAGTAGGTATGTGAGCACGAACCATGTGTGACTGCTGCGCTCGCCGATACGACAGTAGGCGATGGTGGGCTCGTCGGCCCGCAGCCCCTGCTCTTGCAGATAGATAGCGCGCAACTCATCCGCGCTCTTGAACGTGCCGTCCTCGCGCGCGGCCGTTGCCCATGGCACATTGCGGGCACCTGGTATATGACCGCCGCGCATGGCGCCTTCTTGCGGGTAGTCCGGCATATGCAACAATTCGCCAGAGTATTCACCAGGGCTGCGAACATCCACTAGTTGCCGTCCTGCGGCCTGATGTTCCAGCACCTGATCGCGGAAAGCACGGATCTTGCTATCATCACGCGTCGGAATGGGGTACTCGGCAGCGGGATACGTTGGCACTTCCCTTGTGAGTTCGCGTCCTTCGGCCACCCATTTGGCGCGGCCTCCGTTCATCACCTTGGCGTTTGAGTGACCGAAGAGCTGGAATACCCAAAAGGCATAGGTTGCCCACCAGTTATTCTTGTCGCCATAGAAGACGACCGTGGTTTCCGGCGAGATACCATTGCGGCGCATCAATACGGCGAAGGCTTCGGCGTCAATGTAGTCGCGCACGACTTGGTTATTGAGATCCGAATGCCAATCGATGTTGACTGCTCCGGGTATGTGGCCGGTAGCGTATAGCAGCACATCTTCATTACTTTCCACAAGTCGCACTTTCGGATCGGATAGATGCTTCGCTACCCAGTCGGTGCTGACCAATACCTCGGGATGTGCATATCCATTGTTCATTGTTGTTTCTCCAAATCTGTATGACGGTAGCACTTGCTACTCTGCGTATCAGACGGCCGATATTGCGCCGTCGTGGACTTCTAGTTCAGCCATCGCTCAGCGACGCAGCCCGAGTGGAACGCCAGTGTGGTTGGAGAACCGAACGGGACGATTGCTAAGGATATCCGCGGGGTCACCCGAAGCGATGTTGACATAATACGGTGGCAGCGCTTGAACGTGTAAGCATTCTGTTCGCTCGCCGGCACGATGCAGGATACGTTCCGTTGACTTGTTACAGCCGATCTCCGGCATCTCACTGTGCCACCAAACCGGAGATGGTCAAGTATGTGAAGCCCTGGACCACCCAATTGTCGTGGCGCGCCGGCGACCGGCTAAGTACACGAGCACTCGGCTGCACTAGGGGAGCACAGGCGGGTGTGGAGGAATTGCGATTTCGACAAGGCGAGTCGCTCAATCAGCTTAATTGTCTTGTGCACTATTGTGAATATTCCTCTTTGAGCTAGCTCAGCAGCCCAAGGCCGCAATACGCACTGTAATCAAGGCGTTCCATTTGTCGATACCGCAAGGGCTTCGGAGTATAGTCGCTAGATCCTCGTCGTGTCAAGACACTGCGAGATTCAGGTCGGAACGGAGGTCGCGAAACGACTTGATCGCCGTATCTGATTCCGCTACAATGACCGCCGACTGCGGAACAATACATAGATGACCATCCCCCGGCGATGTGTTTTTCGACTGGATTGACGAGCTGAATCACTATCGATCCCCTGCTAGATTTTGCTTTCCAGGCGCGGTATAAGCCTACATAAAGACAGTACAAGTGTGTCATAAGGAGAACACAGATGGAGAAGAAGCGTACGTTGTGGGTAGCGTTCGTATTGCTACTGGCATTACTCGTATCGGCATGCGGAGCGCCGGTTGCTGCGCCATCCGCGCCTGCAGCCGCAGAGGAAGGTGAGGTGGCTGCCCCGGAAGGCGGCACCTTGACGCTGTCACTTGGCGAGGATTTCACCACCTTCCATCCCTATTTCGACGTCAGCACCCGCTATTTCAAGCCAATCTTTTTCGAGCCACCCATTCGGATTAGCGATGAGGGTGATTTTGAGCCTTGGCTCGCTGAATCTTGGGAGTTGAGCGACGACAAAATGTCGGTCACACTGAAGTTGCGCGAGGGTATCAAGTTTCACAATGGCCGCGAGATGACTGCGGATGATGTCATCTGGTCCTTCGATCTAGCAAGAAACGCCGACCTCGGACATCACCTAAGCGACCGGTTCCAGACGGCGGAGGGCGCCGTCAAGATCGACGATACCACAGTGCAGTTGAACTACAGCGAGCCCACTGCTTCCATTTTGGATGGCCTTGCTCGCATGTACATTTTTCCACAGGAAGCGCTAGAGACAATCGAGACTGTGCCGGTGGGCACAGGTCCGTTCAAGTTCGAGGAATGGATACCCGGCGATAGCATGACGGCCACGGCGTTTGAAGACTACTGGCGCGAAGGCGAACCCAAGCTGGACAAAATCGTGATCAAACCACTGCCCGATCCGCAGTCCCGCATGGTCAACCTCAAGGCCGGAACCATTGACGCGCTCGTGAACGTGCCACTTCTGGAGGTCGCTGCGCTGCGCGAGGAACCTGGAATGGTGGTGGGGAAGCCTGATCCAGGGTTCGCATTCTGGGCGTTTATCATGAATGTCAATAGGCCGCCGTTTGACGACGTCCGCGTACGGCAGGCTATGAATTATGCGCTGGATCGCCAGAAACTGGTCGACTCGGTGTTCTATGGCGAGTCGGACACCATTGTCGTCCCCTACGCACCGACATCGTGGGCTTACCCTGCGGACCTGGCAGACTACTACACGTACGATCCCGAGAAGGCGAAGGAACTGTTGGCGGAGGCCGGTTATCCAGATGGTTTCTCCACACAGATGCTGATCCGAGGCACCAGCGGCGAACATCTTGATCAGGCTCAGGTATACCAACAGGACTTGGCGGCGATCGGCATCGACATAGAGCTTCTGCCCACGGAATTGCCGCAATACTGGCCGCTCCTCTTCGATTCGGATTTCGCCATCGTATCGCACGCGACAGGCGATGCCACAGTCGACCCGAGCGGGCTGTTCGAAGGCGCGGCCTGCTGCCGTCCATTCCGCAATTTCTTTGGCATCACCGAGAATGATACATGGTTCCCGGAGTATGAGCAGGTAATCCTGGAGGCTCGCGCCGAGCCGGACCAAGACAAGCGCGCCGAACTCTACCATCGCGCCGTGGAGATCCTTCTGGAGCAGGGCTGGACTATCCCGACTGCGTGGCGCCAGGAAGTATATGCGCATACGGATAAAGTCGATCACTTCCGTGTAGACATGGACACGCTGTTGTGGTTAAACGAGACGACTATTTCCGAATGACCCGCCGCTGCGGTTGATGCGGGTCCGACGATCTCCATCAGATCACGCCGGGCAGGGACAATCAGCCTGCCCGGCGTGATCCGATGTGCCATCCGGAAGTCTCGACAGGTAGCGGAACACATGTGTGCTCTGCGCGGAAAACAATAAGGAGAGTTTGGGGCTCTTGGCTCAATACGCGCTTCGGCGGCTCTGGCAGATGATCCCGGTCCTGTTCCTCGTCTCCATTGCCGTCTTTTCGATTATCCACCTCATACCCGGAAATCCGGCCGAGATTTTGGCTGGCCCTAACGCTACCCCAGAACAACTGGCGACGCTGAAGGCGACCATGGGGTTGGATCAGCCGCTGTATCGGCAATACATCATCTGGCTCACGAATATCCTATCGGGTGACCTGGGAGAGTCCTTTATCAACGGATATCCTGTGAGTAAGCTCATCTTGCAGCGCATTCCGGCGACAGTGGAACTTGCCTTGGCGGCGACTGTGATTGGGGTTCTTATCTCTTTTCCGCTGGGTATTCTCGCCGCCCTGCGGCCCAGGTCGATCTTCGATCTTGTCACCACGTCGCTCTCGGCGCTATCTTTTGCTATCCCCGGTTTCTTCTTGCTGGTTCTACTCATACTGGTATTCAGCCTGCATTGGCGGATCTTGCCCCCGTCCGGACGCCCTGATTTCTTTGAAGAACCGGCGCTGCACATGAAGTCACTGATCCTTCCGGCGCTCACGCTGGGCATCGGCGTTGCGGCCAAATTGATGCGCTATTTACGTTCATCACTGCTGGAAGTGCTCGATCAGGACTATGTACGGACGGCCCGCTCCAAGGGTCTGCGAAGCAATGTAGTGGTGGTGCGTCACAGCGTGCCGAACGCGTTGATTCCCGTTGTCACCATCTTGGGCCTGCAACTGGGTGATCTTCTCAGCGGCGCCATCATCATCGAGACGATCTACGCCTGGCCCGGTGTCGGACGACTGACAATTCAGGCAATCGAATGGCGCGACTACTCTATCCTTCAGGCGAACGTGCTGTTCATCGTCATAGCCTTTCTCCTGGTGAATTTGTTGGCCGACCTGACCTATGGCTGGCTTGATCCGCGTATTCGATTCGAAAACAACCAGGCCGGCTGAAGCCCATGGCATCCACCGATTTAGGTCTGCATAACAGAGACCATAGTACACAGTACGTAGAGGCGCAGAGGTATGAAAGCCTGACGACTGCTGCCATACGCGCATTCCGCCGACACAGGTCGGGCATGGTGGGGTTGACGATCACAGTCGTCCTATTCGCCGTGGCCGTGTTTGCTCCTGTGCTGGCTCCGTATGACCCGCTGGAAATGCACACAGCCGACAAGCTGACTGGCCCCTCGGCGGCCTATCCGTTGGGGACTGACGAGTTCGGGCGCGATATTCTCAGCCGCGTTCTATACGGAACGCGTGTTGCTTTCCAGGTAGGCGCCATCTCTATCGCAATGGCGACGTTGGTGGGCGTCGTGATCGGCATGGTTGCAGGCTATGAATCCGCCTGGTTTGATTCGGTTACCATGCGATTCTTCGATGCATTGCTCGCGTTCCCCGCGATATTGCTCGCCATCGTCATACTGGCCGTATTGGGTCCGGGAATCTTCAATGCCATGCTGGCTGTCGCCATCGTCAATATACCGATTTTTGGACGACTGGCGCGCGCCAATGTTCTGGCCGAGAAGCACAAGGAATATGTGGACGCGGCGCGCGCCATTGGGGCGTCACCGAACCGCATACTGTTTCGCACGATCATGCCGAACAGCATTGCCACCATCATTGTGCAGGTGACCGTCTCGTTTGCGGCCGCGGTGCTGCTGGAATCGTCCTTAAGCTTTCTGGGTCTGGGCGTGCCACTGCCGGCTCCATCCTGGGGATCCATGTTGAGCATCGGTCGCGGATTTATGACTTACGCCCCGTGGTATCCTATTTTTCCGGGGTTGGCGATTATGCTTCTGGTCTTGGGTGTTTATCTGTTGGGAGACGGGCTGCGCGACGTGCTGGACCCGCGGCGGCAGAAGACTATTCTGTAGGAGCATAGAGTTCTGGAGGAGCGCATAGGCGGGATCTCCTGATATACTCTTGAACGTAGGCAATCAACAGACACAAGGATGCGGACAAATAATGCCACCTCAAATGAACCACTGGGAACGTATACATGCTGCCATCAAGGGCGAAGAAGTCGACCACGTGCCCGTCAGCCTGTGGCGACATTGGCCTGAAGACGATCTGACTGCCGCCGGGCTGGCAGCGGCAATGGTGCGCTGGCAGCGGGAATACGATTTCGATATGGTCAAATTTATGCCTACGGGCACGTATGGCGTACACGACTGGGGCGCAGAGACCGTCTACGCGCCTGGCTATCGCGGCAACCGTCTGGTGACCGGGTTTGGCCTCACCGAGACCGAACAGTGGCCGGAGTTGCGCAGGCTGGATGCGGGACAAGGTGCTTTGGGACAGGAGGTCGAGGCAATTCGGCTTGCCTCAGCCGAACTCGACAACAGCGTGCCCATTTTGCAGACGGTGTTCAGTCCCTTGACGACGGCGGTCAAGCTGGCCGGCGATAAGGTGTACGCAGACATGCGACAGCATCCCGACATCTTGAAAGCCGGTCTGCAGATCATCGCAGACGTGACGATCGACTTCGCCCGCGCTTGTTTAGAAGCAGGCGCACATGGCTTCTTCTTTGCCTCACAGTGCACGACCTATCGCATCGTCAGCGAAGACGAGTATCGGGATTTCGGCGCCTATTTCGACGAGTACATCCTAAATGCCGTGCGCGACGATTGTGAGTTCAATCTATTTCATGTCCACGGTGAGGACATCATGTTCGATCTGGCGGCAACCTACCCAGTCGAACTGATCAACTGGCATGATCGCATCACTTGGCCGTCGCTCAGTGAAGCGCAGGAGCATTTTGCTGGATTAGTGGTAGGCGGCATCAACGACCAGACAACCATCGCTGAGGGCACACCACATGAAGTGGCCGCGCAGGCGCGCGACGCTATCCAACAGACCGGCGGCCGGCGTTTGATGGTCGGACCGGGATGCGTAATTCCAACCAATACGCCCGACGCCAACGTGCGCGCCGTCGTGGATACGGTCCGGCACGCGGCTTAGTCGGATCGATGGTCGATGCTCGCTCTCTGCATGGAGCGGATTCCCAGCAGGGGGCATCGCGCGGCCGCAAACGGGCCATAGTGCGGGTAACTGATTGCGCGTACTGCGATGAGCAGCGATCTTCGTCTGTTTGAGTATTATGAACAGAACCATGCCGAACGCGACCGTTTGGGGCGCCGGGAAGGGCTGATCGAGTTTGTCCGCACAAAGGAGCTGCTGCGTCGATACCTGCCTAAGCCGCCGTCCGCTGTCATAGATGTCGGCGGAGGAACGGGGATCTACGCAGCCTGGCTCGCTTCGCTGGGCTATGACGTGCATCTCGTGGATATTGTGCCTACCCACGTGCGCGAAGCCCGACAAATCGGTACATTTTCGGCCGCGGTGGGTGATGCTCGCGCTTTACCCTACCCGGATGATAGCTGCGATGTCACATTGTTGCTCGGCCCGCTCTACCATCTGCTCACCGGGACGGAGCGACTACAGGCATTGTGCGAGGCGCAGCGCGTAGTCAGGCCAGGAGGCCTGATCGTTACCGCGTATATCTCTCGCGGCGCGGTGGCAATGGACGGTTTTGTGAAAGGCTGGATCGACAGGCCCGGTGTGATCCACGCGGTGCGGGACCATGTGCGACAGGGTGTATCGCCGGAACACTCGGAGGGTTTTGGCACGATCGCATATTTCCACTTGCCCTCGGAGGTCCGCACGGAGTTGGCGGCTGCAGGACTTGACTTGGTCGGATTCTTTGGAATCGAAGGCCCAGGGTGGGTTGCACCGGATTTCGATGACCGCTGGCATATGGAGGATAAGCGGCAGGTGCTTCTGGAGAGTGCACTGGTGTGCGAGGAGGTACCGGACCTGATATCATTGAGCCCGCATCTTCTTGCGATCAGCCGTCGACCTGACGCGTAGCGTGTAGCTCTAGATTGAACCAGTTGAATAACAGCCGCATGAATGCATGCGGCTGCGAATGTGTTCTCCACGTTCCACCAGTTCAGCGCAATAGGAGAGACCGAGGATGTCGCCCCCATCATCGCCCTCACAAGGTCCGTCGCAGGATGGCACTCGGAACCCAACATCCTCTTGGCGCGCGTATCTACTCGTCGCCTTGCTGACGGCGTCGGTGACTGGCGCTGCCTCATTGTACTGGCGCCGTCCGCAGCAGCAAGCCATCGTCGTCCATCCCCCGCCAACGCAGCAGGCGACCCCCACGCCGCAACCGCCGGCTCCTATCGTCGTCTTTGTCAGCGGCGCAGTACAACGCCCGGCTGTCTACACGCTTCAGGTGGATGCGCGCGTGGCAGATGCGCTGGAAGCGGCCGGTGGCTTCACGGACGAGGCGGACATCAACGCGGTGAATCAGGCGGAGCCGCTGAGTGACGGCGCCCAGGTGCATGTGCCGGCGATGGACGAGGTCGTTGCAGAACCGCCCGCCGGCGTATCCGGGGGAACGCGTTCCGGCGGTATGATCATGGGTATTGCGGGCCAGGTCGATATCAACTCGGCGACGCTGGAACAATTGCTGTCACTGCCCAACATTGGCGACGTGAAGGCGCAGGCCATCATCGATGGGCGACCGTACGCGTCCATCGATGAATTGGAAAAGATTGACGGCATTGGGCCAAAGACGCTCGACAAGCTACGTGATTTGGTGGTCGCACAGTAGGCAACCAGATCAGTATGGCAAGGTGGCGGGTGGCTGTGCAATACTCAGAGGACATAGATGCCTACCTGGATATACTGCTGACCGGCATCGACGAGCATCTGGGAGATCGCTTGGCAGGCGTCTATTTGCGCGGCTCTCTGGCGGCAGGTGACTTTGACCCGGAAAGCAGCGATATCGACGTCATGGCCGTGACCACGCGGCCGGTCAATGACGAAGAGTTCGACGCGCTGGCCGCATTGCACGCCTACATGGATACGCTGCCAAATCTCTATGCGGGCCGGCTCGAAATTGCCTACGTCGACCGCGACGCCCTGCGACGCTTTCGACCCGGTCTGCGGCACCCAACCCTGGGGCAAGGGGAAAGCCTCGTCTGGCTCGAACACGGCTCCAACTGGATTCTGGAACGATGGACATTACGCGAACAAGGCATCGTTCTGCGCGGCCCGGAACCACGTGACCTCATCGATCCAATTTCTGACCAGGAGCTACGAAACGCCATCCTCGAACGGCTGCCGGACTGGGCGGACTGGGCGAGGGATACGGACGACCCGGAATGGACACTGCACCTCGGGCACAAGGCCTATGTAGTGGAGACAATGTGCCGGGCGTTGTATGCGATTTCTCGAGGAACGCTGGCAAGCAAACCGCAAGCGGTGGCGTGGGCGCGTGGTACGCTGCCTGAACCCTGGCGCACGACCGTCGTTCGCTGCGCAGCATGGCACAACAACCAGACATTCGACCAGTCCGTTGTGCCGGAGGTCCGTGCCTTCGTATTGTGGGTATGCAGCCTACCAAAAATAGAATAGGAGCGGCCCGAGTATCGAGTGATTTGGCGGAGCCCGACAGTCTTTGACGCTGGTTCCGACTCGGCGGTCGGCGGTACGCTTTGGGAAAAGCTAGGGAGTAGTCGTAGGGCTGCTATCGGCTGGTTCTCGATGGCGCTCCTCTTTGGATAAGAGTCCGACTATCAACACCAACCCGACGCCCGCCATGAGCGCCATGTCGGCCACGTTGAATACACCAGTACGCACTCTTCCGATGCCCACGTTCATGAAATCGACTACGCGCCCGTCATTGAGGACGCGATCGATAAGATTGCCGACGCCTCCTGCGAGTATCAAGGCGAACCCTACTAGCAGCCAGATGTGCAGGTTCTCCAGTTCCATGAGCGCGTAGAGAAGCAGAGCCAACAAGACAACGGACACGGCACCGACGAAGATCCAGCGCTGGGCTGTCTCGGGTAGCCGCGCCCCGAGGCTCAGGAAGGCCCCTGTATTTTCTGCGTACTGCAGTCTCGCCATATCATTCAGATAAATAATAGGCGGAGTGCCGCGCAGGTTCGCCTGCGCGATGGACTTGGTTACTTGGTCGAAGCTGACGACCAGAAAGACGACGACCATCATCAACACGATTCGTTTGACTTTGCCCATATCGACTCTTTCAACCGGTCTCTGAACCGGCGGTTACATGGATCCTTCCCGGCGTGCCAGTCTACCACGAACGGCGTGTGTAAACGAGATCGCGAGCGGGTCGATTGCCGCAGCACAGCGTGAACGGTGAAGGCTTTCTTAGCCTCGTTCGCCTCCAGTATAATGGGTCATACACGTCTTCGCAGCACGGGCACAGATCGCAGGTCACATGTACAACAGGATTGTAGTCAAACTCGGTACAAGCGTACTTACCGGCGGCTCACGGTTTCTAGACCGGCCACGCCTCGTGGAATTCGTTCGCCAGATGGCGGAGCTACATGGCCAGGGCCGGGACATCGTCGTCTGCACATCCGGTGCAATCGCAGTGGGTCGCGCGCATCTCGGCTTTCCGGATCTGGCGCCGACAATCGTCAACAAGCAGGTCCTTGCCGCGGTGGGTCAGACGCGCCTGATGTTGCAGTGGGAACGTTTCTTCGATATTTACGGCATCCATGTAGGTCAGATCCTTCTGACGCGCGCCGACGCAGAGTATCGCCAGCGCTACCTGAACGCGCGCGATGTACTTACGTCCCTGGTGGAGCATCGCATCGTACCGGTGGTCAATGAAAACGACGCACTGGCAACGGAGGAGATCAAGGTCGGCGATAACGATAATCTCTCTGCGCTCGTGGCCACACTGGTCAATGCAGACCTGCTGCTCTTGCTCACCGACCAACCCGGGCTATTTACGGGCGATCCGCGCACGGACCCGGGTGCACAGCTGATCCCCGAGGTGAATCGGATCGACGATACCTTGCGCGCACAGGCGGGCGGCACTTCCACCGGGTTGGGAGTGGGTGGCATGTCTACCAAATTGAGCGCGGCAAATACGGCACGCCACGCAGGCATCGACGTGCTCATCGCCGCAGGGCGCGAACCGGACGTCATCCTGCGCGCGGCGCAGGGTGAAAGCTTGGGCACGCGCTTCCCGGCGGTCGAGTCTCCGCTGGAAAGCCGAAAACGCTGGATCCTCGCCGGCCCCAAACCAGCCGGCCGTATGGTGGTAGATGCGGGCGCGGCCAGCGCGCTGTGTAACCGGGGCCGTAGCCTGCTTCCCGCCGGTATCGTGCAGGTAGACGGCGGTTTCCAACGGGGAGACACCGTTTCCATCGTCGACAAGTCCGGCCATGAACTGGCCCGCGGCTTGACTGCGTACAACAGTGAAGATACGCGTACGATCGCTGGCTGTCATTCGCACGAAATCGAGGACCGGCTGGGTTATACATACGGCGACGAGGCGATCCACCGCAACAACCTGGTGTTGCTGGCGGAGTAGACTCGCCTCCCTCGCGACACAAATCCTGCTTTCTGACTACGTACGGCTTGCACTGTACATGGTTTTTTAAGACGACGCAGACCAGCACGGCATTAGGCACAGCAACACTCCATTTCGAAGAGCAAATTCCGATTCGACAACAAGGCCAGAAAGCAGACAACGCTCATGCCCATCGTAGAGGCGGAATTCATCGAGCTAACGAACGAACTGGACGTCGAGGCTTTTTGGACGGAGAACGCTGCCTGTTTCAGTTTTACACCCGACAAGCCCCGTTGCCCAGCATCGTTCTCCCCAGATGACCATTGGATCTTCGAATTTATGGATGTGCCGTCCACGGTGCGCTATTATCATGACAAGCCCTATCGGGACGAGTTGCACCGCGCAGTCAACCGGGTCACACAGGAATATGTAGGCAAGACGTACTTCGATGAGGACACGTTCGAACACAGTCCAAAACGAATCGAAAACCTGTTCGGCTGCGAATTCACCTATCACGAAGGCAGCACGCCGTGGCTTACGCCCGTCACCGACGATCCGGACGAGTTCGCGCGGGTGCTGGATCGGGCCGAAGAGATCGACCTGGAGACTTGGTCGCTGCCGTACGAATACCAGCTTGAGTGGTCGGCGCGCGCTTCGGCGGGACGGCCGCTGCCTTTGTTGGGTGACGGTAGTCGCGGTCCGGCGACGATAATGACCTCGGTACTGAACCCGGAGACATATTTCTACTGGACGCTGGACCATCCGGCCCTCCTTGAACGGTTTCGCGATATCCTAGCCGAGAAGATGGTGGCCTTGAATCAACTCCTGCGCGCGTTCAGCGGCAACGACGAAGCTGGCTGGTGGATCACCGACGACAATAGCGCGCTCTTCAGCCCTAAGCTGTATGCGAAGTATTGCGCGCCGGTATTGGCGCACGTGCTCGAGGCGCTGGCGCCCGGCGACGCGGTGCGCTATCAGCATTCGGACAGCTCCATGGGCCATCTCCTCGACCAGCAACTGGCGCTGGGTATCAACGAAGTGAACTACGGGCCGGATGTGGATGCAGGTTTCATTCGCGCCATGATGCCTGAGGCGTGGATACGAGGACAATTGCCACCGTTTCTCCTGCGCAACGGCGGCCCTGAGCAGATCGAAACGCGTGTGATCGAGGACTTCGCCAAGGCCGGTGAGAGCGGAGGCCTGGAGCTGACCACCGCCGGCTCACTGGCCGCTGGCACGGGGGTGGGACGCATGCGCTGGTTTATGTGGATCGTTCAGGAACGGACCCGGTACGCTTAGCAGCCCCTTGACACCGTCAATACCAAATTGATCCGAGAACCGGGATGGTCTACGCCAACCTTTGGTCGACGATCCCGTTAGCCGTATCGACGACTGCGCTCAGGGTCGAGATAACCTGCGTCTGAGCGCAGTTGGTCTTCTCATTCTAACCCCGAAAACTAATTCATAATGTGTCCCTGTTGTGTTGGCCGATCTCTATGGGAACGCCTATGGGAACGCATGTGGAACGCTTTCCCTGCTAGTCTGTTACCAGTTTCTCAACGTGAGATGCAGAGACTTATTGGCCACACATTATCAAAGAAAGGGATGGACTATGAAAAGGGTAATACGGCAGGATGACAAAGGGCTAGAGGCAGGGCTGCGTCGCGCTATAGGCGCGGTCGTCTTCCTTGCCTTATTGTTTGGCGTAACGGTTGCGCCGGGTGGGCAGTTTGCCGGCACGGCGCATGCGCAGGACACCAATCTGGCGACTGCGACGGCGGGTATCGATCTGTCCGGGCAGTTCGGGCGCACCATCGCCAGTGCGCGTGGCAATTACTTGATGGTCGACTCGATCCCTCCGCTGGGACACCCTTCCGAAGAGATCAACCCCGTCGAATCTATGCTGGCTGCGCTGGCAACTTGTGGCCTCTTTGTCTACGAGACCGCGGCGCAGGAGCTGGATATTCCGCTGACGTCGGCGACGGTCACCGTCCAGGGCGACCTGGATCTGCGCGGGCTCACGGGTGAAGCAGATGTGAACCCGCGTGTACAGGAATTCCGTGTCCACTTCGATATGGAGGGTCCGGACGCCGATCAGGCAGCAGCCCTCCAGGAACAGTGGAGTCTACGCTGCCCCATATACACGACACTGATCAAATCTGCCCCCATAGTGCTCACGGTCAATGACGAAAAAATGGGCGGCCCATCCGCAGAAGGATTGGCGACGCCCACCGTTACTGCCAGCCTTTCGAACCAGCCAGGCCGCGCGATCGTCAACGTACGTAACAACTATCTTACCGTTGACTCAGTGCCCCCGCTGGGAGGTCCCAACGTGGAAATCAATCCGTTGGACCTGCTGTTAGCTGCGCAGGGATCGTGTGGCGCAATCATCATGGAGCATGCTGCCAAGGCCTACGGGGTCCCGCTGGACGGCGTTAGCGGCACGGTGGAGGTCGACTTCGATCCGCAGGGCCTCGCGGACGGCTCGGTGAGTCCGGCGGTACAGGCCATGCGCGTCAACTGGGAGATCGATACCGACAACGATGAGGACGCCGCCATGCTGGTGGACGAATGGGTACGGCGCTGCCCCATCTACAACACCCTGGTGCGTGCGACGGACGTCGAAATCACGCACAAGCTTGCAGGTGAGGGCGAATATCTGCTCGACGTGAACTTCAAGTACAACGTGCCAACCGACGAGTTCGTGGCAGAGGTCTCGCCGCTGGCAGAACAATTCGCGGCCACCGATGGATTGCTGTGGAAGATCTGGGCAGTGAACGAAGATGAGAGCCAGTTCAGCGGCAAGCTGCTGTTCGAGAACGCTGCGTCCATGCAGGCGTTCCTGGACGGAGAACTGGCAGCGACAATTCTCGGGCATCCCGCATTGAGTGATTTCGAGGTCGCACCGTACAGCGTCATGAAAGAGCAGACGCGGGCCACACGCGGGCCGATTGGGTAGACCTGCTGACGTTCACGCGTGGTGCATACTCGAAAAAAGAGTAGAGGCTGGTCGGCTGGCATGCCGACCAGCCTCTACAATGTAGTAAAGCTCGATCGTCCGAGCACCAAATCCGGCAGGGGGCCTGCATACCCCCTCCGCAAGTCAGGCTACTTCTACCCCAATTTCACCCCATATGATACGCTTATCGTCACATGAACAGTCCTATGCTGACGACCATTTCGCTATACGAAGGCAGATTCGAATCATCGACGGCGGAGCACGCAATCGTCTGACTATGCGCAAATCCCATTCGCCATCCGTTGGTACCACCGCCAATCCTACGCAATGGCCTGCCTCATCGCCGCCGAATTACCAAACGAGGTGATCAGACACACTAACATGAACACGAGTTCCTCCAAACCGTTGCGTCCGATGCTGGCCGAACCAACGACATCATTGACAGACCTGGCGCTGGCGGTGCTGGCAACGTTCTACGCTATCCGCCTATGCAAACGAACAACGCGGGGTGAGCGCTCGTCCCTGTTGTGGGCGCTGGCATTGGCGGCTGCCGGGCTGGCTGCCCTGGCCGGCGCCGTATCTCACGGCATCCGAGAGGACTCTTCCTTGCCCTGGTTGCTGAAGCTACGCGCTGCAGCGTGGAAAATCGTGGGGCTGTCTACTGCGACGGCCAGCGGTTTCATGCTGGCGGGCAGCATCATCGCCGACGTCTCACCGCGCCGGCGCAAACCACTACTGGCAGCGGCCGCGGTCAAGACCGCTGTATTTGCCGCCGCCGGCTGGAAGAGCGGCAATTTTCTCTTTACCATCCTAGACTACGGTTCGGCGATGCTTGTCATACTGGTGCTCCAGATGCGAAACTTTGGCACCAGCCTCGCGGCTCCGTGGCTGACGGCCGGCATTATCGTCTCGTTCGCCGCGGCTGCGGTCCAGCGCAGCGGGTTTGCACTGCACGCCCGGTTCAACCACAATGATCTCTATCATGTCATACAGATGGGAGCATTCCACCTTCTATACGAAGGCGCACGGCGTATGCAAGACGGTGGTGATCTCAAAACGGATTGAGAACCAAAGTCTTAACGGAAGGGTCGCGTGACGACGGTTGGGCCTAAGAGGTTTTTTCGGCGCCGCTGTTACGCATCGGCATTCTTGAGGCGTACTCGAATCACCAACGTGCCGTCTGTATAGGTGGACGGCTTTAGTAATCGGCTAAGACCAAGGAGGGGTTCAATGGAGTTCTGGCAGTGGGTACTGTTTTCGTTCAACGGGCGCATTAGTCGCAAATACTACTGGTATGTGTTCCTAGCTTTCATCGTTGTAGAAGCAATCTATATGGCGGTGTTATTCGGGAGCAACGCCCAAGCATTTGCCAGTGGAGACATGTCGGCAATGTCGCCGATCGCCTTCCTGTGCGCGGTTCCTTTGTTCATTGCCGCTATATGGATCGGTCTCGCGGTGTCCGTGAAGCGATGGCATGATCGAAGCAAGAGCGGGTGGTGGATCTTGATCGGTCTCATACCCATCATTGGCAGTATCTGGGTGCTCGTCGAATGCGGGTTTCTTCCCGGCGCCGACGGTGTGAACCAGTATGGAGTTGCCAACCAATTGCCTACGAACCCGTACACGCAGACAGGCCCGCCTCCGCCGCTGCCTGCCGCGCCGCCGGACGTGCAACCAAATGACGATCAAGGGCCAACTGCCGCATGAGCCGTACGTTCTAGAACAGAGACGGCCATTTCGTGTCAAGGGGGGAGGCGCAAGCGCTGCCCCCCTTACATTTGTCCACACCGTCTCCTTTTCTGCCGCCTTATCCGTGGCGTCTTCTACTCACGGCCGTCCCCTATTCCTGTTCGAACGAACTCCGCCTAGCTGATACTGTCGTCCACCGGGATATCCTGCGTGAACCATACCCACACGCCATACGCGATCTGTGTAGCGACAAGCGCAAGCAGGATAAGCAGCAGCCCAGGAACGGTGAGAGCGGAACTGAACAGAGCCAGCGTCGCGGCAACTCCGCCAACCACAATCTTCATGAGCGGGCTGATCCATGCGTGCGTAGGCTCGTTTGGTTCCCGGCGTAAGGTGACTTCCAAAAGACCTGTTACGGTCAGGGTAAGGCCCATGGCAACGGCAATCAATTGCTTCGCCCCATTCGTGGCGTTCAGATCGCTGACCAGCACGAGAACGCCCGCGCCTACTGCCACAAGCCCCATCACCAGCGGCAGATGTCCATAGCCCCAGAAGAGGGTCCACCACACGCTGGGCCTGGCCGGACGCCGCGCCACAAAATCGAAGTAGACCCACCACAGCGCAAAGGCGAGCGCCATGCCGAGAACGGCAACAAAGCCGACAGCCCAGGTAAGGTTATGATTGCCCGCCATACCGTTGACAGCTCCAACCACCGTTTCGCCGAGCACCAGAATTACCAGTAGTCCGAAACGCTCGGGCAATTTGGTTGTACTCAGTCGCGGGAGTTCGCGTTGGAATCTCAATGTGAGCACGGGCGCAGCTATATCGATGGTCAGACCGATGATCCACAGGACATAGCGGAGCGGTGGTTGCACAAAAGCGGAGATTATGAAAAGCACTACGGAGATACTAAAGGCAATAGCATAGCGGTTGGTCATGGGACGGGCAACAGGCACGTAGTATCCGGCGCGCGCCCAAAGGAATATGTGGATAATGCGTGCGGTGGCATAGGCCAGCGCAAACTGGGCGCCCATTGCGCCCAACGCGTAGTAGGCAAAAACAGCCATGGCCGCAACAGGCAGCATTTGCAGGAATGTAAAGACCCGGGTCTCCAACCCAAATGTCTCGAAGCGCTCATTGTAATACGTGCTGGCAATCCACACCCACCACACGGGCACGAAGAGCAGAGCATAACCGGCCAGGCCGTCCCACGTCATGTGAGCGGCGAGGTAGTGGCTGAGCTGGGCGATGACGGCTACAAACACAAGATCGTAGAAGAGTTCGAGCCAGCTTACCTTGCGGTGCAGCCGTTCATCCTCTTCCGTGTGGATGTTCGGCCTCTGCCATATCGTGCGTCGAAATGTGTTCGGTTTGTTGTTTGTCGCCTCTTGGGCTTCCCCCAACGCTGCGTGCGTCTCCTGCATAGCCGAACCGCTCCCTGAGTTTGATCTGTTCATGACGATGGTAGAATGCTGCGCGCTCCGAAGTGACGTCACTTCGGAGCGCGCAGCATTCTACCATATCGCGTCCGACGAGAATACAGACTGCAAACGGGAGCAGTATCCTGTAGGAATTCTAGGCGAAATATGCAGCCATCGCTCGCTCGCATGCCGCTTTCCCGTCACTCGAATCGTGACCCTCGTCTTCGAGACGCGTGACTCGAGGCCGAAAGAAGGCATACGTATTTTCCATGTGAACTTCACACATGGGCTAGAAATATCGATTTGGGCATAGCCCTTATGGGGGACGGCCGGCCGCTAGATCATTTCGGCAGCGTCGGGAATATCGTCGGCTTCCAGGGTGAACAACATGTCGTCAGTGATGTAGTCGGCCTTTACGATGCGGGCAGCTTGCTTGTTGATGGCGCGTTCAAAGAGGTTGCGAGCGAAACGGGCATTGCCAAAGACCTCGTCGCGCAACCGGTATGCCGCCTCGAAGAGCACGGTCGCCTTTTCACGCGCTGCGTCCGTCAACGCATACTCATACTCGGCGGCAAAGTAGGCCAGAATGTCGGTGAGCTCTTGTGGCGTATAGTCGTCGAACTCGATGAACTTATTGAACCGCGACTCCAAGCCAGGGTTCGAATGAAGAAAATCGCGCATCTTCTCGGGATATCCGGCCACGATCACGACCAGTTCATCGCGATGGTCTTCCATCAGCTTCAACAGGGTGGCCACTGCCTCCGGTCCGAAATCATTCGATCCCTGGTTATAGGAGGCGAGGGAATAGGCTTCGTCGATGAACAGCACGCCGCCTAGCGCCTCAGTGACCACACGCGCCACCCTCTGTGCGGTCTGCCCCACGTAGCCGGCAACGAGGTCGGCGCGGTCCGTCTCCACCATATGGCCTCTGGACAAAATGCCGAGAGCCCGATAAATCCGGCCCAACATGCGCGCCACCGTGGTCTTGCCGGTGCCCGGGTTTCCGTAGAAGACCAGATGGCGTGATACAGGCACGGACTTGTAACCGCGCTCCTTGCGGATCTGCTGCACCTGAAGAAACGTGACCATTTCGGCCACATCGTCCTTGACGCGATGAAGACCGATCAGGCCATTCAGCTCATCGAACAGCTCTTCCAGTGTGGGTTCCGACAGCTTTTCAGCCTCCACCGGTTCGCGACGGGGCGGCTGATCATGTTCGTCCCTGTCCATCAGCTCCCACTGCTGCTCGCGGAAATCGCTGCGCGTCACGAAGTCCCCACGCCTGGCATAGATCATTTCCTGGAACTGCTTGAGTGCATGAGTTTCCGCTCCCGTCGCCGCACGATGGAGTTTGACTACGGCGCTGCCAAATCGGGAGAAGAGCAAGTGGGCGCGCAGCCGATAATCCGTCCTGTGCGCAAGGTCGTAATCCTCTAGTAGTCGCACCGTAACGGGTAGATGCGCAAGTTTGGGTCGGGCCGCCGCCTCGCGTACGGCCGCGTGGTAAATGTCTCCAAAGACGACGCCCCCTATGGTAGCGACTAAAGTATGCATGTCCTGGAAAGGGTCATTGTCGGCCAGACTCGCCGCGTTCGCAGCGCCGACCGAACGTACCGCAATGAGACAGAGGTCAAAGGCAAGCTGGTCAAGCGCGCCGCCGACGGTGTGTCTTGCCGTATCCAGCTCGTCGACGCCGGTGGGTGAAACGTCGTCCACAGCGGCCAGGGCAATGTGCAGGGGGGGTGTAAGCGTGTACACGCTGCTGTGCAGAAAGTGGGCAAGCTTGGGGTCCCGGTAAACGCGGGGGTCGAATGTACCGAAGGCGCTCAATTCGCTCTGTCTCCTTCCCCATCGATATGCCGAACAACGACGCGACGGTCGTAGTTCCAAGCCCAGATGGGATCCGTTGATAGTGGCTAGGTTGCGCTGCGCTGGCGTCACACTGGCCGGCGAAACCAAAGCAAGTTGGCGTAAATTCTAACTGATCGCACAATTGATTGCATAATGCGGCCGCCAATCAGCCGGAAGAGCAATATCGGCGCATGGTGGCGGCCAAAGCGGATCACGGATACGAACTGGGCTTTGCGAGGGGCGTCATCCGATCGTCGACTTTTCTCACGACCGAATGACAAATCGGTTGGAACTGACTTTCCCAGAAACCGCGCGCCGGTAGATTGGCGGATTCGAAATCGACCACGCATCGCTCCATCCCCTGTTCGGCGCCCCATTGCAGCAGCGCGTACAGTAGATGGGTCGCCACGCCGTTGCGCCGGGCCGTCTCGCCGGTGAATGCGAAGTTGACGCCGAGCGAACCTGCCACGTTGAACAATTCGCAACCGGGACCGCTATTGAGCACGGCGCGAATACCGCCCACGGCCACACTTTGGTCCCAGGCGAGAAAGGTTTTGACACCTTCGCCCAAAAAGTGCTCGGAAATGTCGTGCTCAGGGACGGGTCGGGTGTGCAGAAAGATGGGTGCACTGCGCAGGTATTTGCCCAGCTTGCTGTCGAGTGTGTGAATAGCGCCCAGGTCCGCTTCTCCCGCGGGCCTGATAGTGAACCCGTCTGCAGGCGTGCGCTCCTCCACCGCCAATGGGCGAATGGCGTCGATCACCTGCAGGCCAAAACCGTAGCCTACGAGCAGAGATGCCAATGCTTGGGACTGGGAGCCGGTGAAGTAGGTAAGGGAATGGGTGCCGCAGCCCCTCTGCACCCATTCGGCAGCCAGGCGACCATAAAGCGCCGGGTAGACCTGGCCAATTTCATACATTGGAGCGACGCAGTGACCGTAAACGGGAACATATACGCCGGCGCTGCGCCCAAAAAACTCAGGGATGGTCGCATAGCCGAGCATATAGCCGGCGACTTGCTCACCGTCCAGGAGCACCACACCGGGTTGTTCGCGCGCCATGCTCGCTAGCCGCGGCTCGATGGCCGACGGATCGCAGAACTGCGGAGGCAAGAGCGCGTTGTCAACGCATTGCTGTGCGTACGCATCAGCAAATAGGCGAGCGGCATCCGGGACGTGGCGAGGCTCAAAAAGATGGACAGTGAGCATTGGATTTCCTCTTACGCCCAAACACAGTCACAGTGCCGGTCGCACCTGAGCAGTAGTATGCGAAGATGAGCGTTGGGTATTGCCAGACAGTGAGGGCGGCATGCGCGCGACGCTCGCATACCGCCCTCATGCTGGATCTATTCGTTGGGGCTATGTACTGCCGACATTCGCCATCGAGACTACGAGACGTCTGCACCCAGCCCCCAAAAAATATGGCCTACTCGCGAGCTTCTGACGGCTTCCAGTGTTCCCACACCTTGCCCACGAGTTCAGGGCCGGGTTTGAGCGTGGGCTTGCCGGGCATCCACCCGGAAGGCGTCGCCTCTGTGCCCTTGCTCGCTCGCACGAGCTGAAACGCCTGAATCTGGCGGATGGTCTCCGAGACGTGGCGGCCAACTGGCGGCGTGAGTACTTCATAGGCCTGAATCACGCCATCGGGATCGATGATGAATCGGCCGCGATTTTCTACGCCTGCAGCTTCGTCGTAGATGCCGTACACCGTCCCGACTTTGCCTCCGGTGTCGGAGAGCATGGGGAACGGCACGCCTCCATCCACCATCTTGGACAGCTCGTAGTCGTTCCACATTTTGTGCGTATACATGCTGTCGATGCTCATGGATAAGACATCGACGCCAAGTTCCTGGAACTTCGGGTATGCGTCGGCGACCGCCGACAATTCGGTCGCTCAGACGAAGGTGAAGTCACCGGGGTAAAAGCAAAGGACTGTCCATTTACCCAAATGGTCGGACAGCTTTTCCGTGGTGAATTTGCCGTTGTGATAGGCGGGCGAGACAAAATCAGGGGCTTTCTGACCGACCTGGATCATGCTGCGCGTCTCCTTTTGCGCTGGGGATGAATCCTGCGTTGGCGCATCAACAGGCTCACCGACGGGGCCACCTGTCGGTCGAGCGCATCCAACTTCGGGGGGATCTGCCATGCGGTCGTCCTTTTCTATTGGGTTGGGATGACGGGCTCGGACAACGTATGAACGACCGCGGCCCGGAGCAGCTGCATCCAGCGGGTCACCGGAGGTGATCGTGCGCATTACAGCTTTATAGTACAACCATCGGTTGTAGGAGGCCAGCTTGTACCGGTGTGTTCTTGGAAGTGTACTTCTCTCTCGCGACGCCGAGTCCGCTCTCCAGCAAATCTCAACGGAAATCTGAAACGAGGGCTATTGAGAAGATGCCCTTCTTGTACCGGGAATGCAAGTTCCGTCCACAAGATCAATATCCGAGAGCGAAATTTGGGTATTGACAGGCAGGTCGCTTTCTATTATTATATCGTATAATTACGATGAAAGGTAAGGCTATGGAACTGCATCTGGACGGAATACCGGCTTCTTGCTGCACACTGGACATCGAGGGCAACGAGCAGAAGCAGCTCATCAAGATGCTCAAGGCGCTGGGTAATCCGACCCGGTTCGAAATCGTCAAGTTCCTGGTGACGCATCCAGGGTGCATCACGGGCGATATCGTGGACCACCTGCCCATCGCGCAGGCGACAGTGTCACAGCATCTGAAGGTGTTGCGCGATGCGGGATGGATTTCAGGCACGGTGAGCGGTCCGGCAGTGAACTACTGCCTGCATGCGGAGAATATCGCATGGTTTCGGCGCAAGGTGGGCGAGATATTCTAGCGGGCAGGAGATAGAGGGTAGTAGTAAATAGCAATTAGTAAGTAGGAAAGAGAAGATAACAGGTAGCGTTGTTGGGTTCGAGACAGTATTCGCTGTTGTACAATTACAGGTGCTCGAAGGGAAAATCATGATGGCCGACATCAGTCAGATTCACGAAGTGGTACAGGGCCGGTACGGTGCAATCGCCGCCGGCATGCAGAGCAGTTGCTGCGGCTCCGATGATGGGGACTGTGGCTGCGGCGATGGGAAGAAGGTACAGCTGTATGACGAGGAGCTGCTTGCGGAGCTTCCGGTCGACGTCACAGGTCTGTCCCTGGGCTGCGGTGATCCGGTAACGATTGCGGCGCTCAATCCGGGCGAAGTCGTCCTGGACCTTGGCAGCGGCGGCGGTATCGACTGTTTCCTGGCAGCCAAACAGGTAGGCCCAACAGGCCATGTGATCGGCGTGGATATGACCACCGAGATGTTGGACAGGGCCAGTCGGAATAAGGCGCAGATGGGCGTGGAGAATGTGGAGTTCCGCCGGGGTCAGATCGAGGCATTGCCCGTCGACGACGGCAGCGTCGATGTGATCATGTCCAACTGCGTGATCAATCTGTCGCCGGATAAGGCCGCTGTGTTCGCCGAGGCGTTCCGTGTATTGAAGCCGGGCGGGCGTGTGGCAGTGAGCGATATCGTCACCGAAGGCGAGTTCAGCGAAGAGCTGCGCGCCGACACGGAACGTTGGGCCGAGTGTGTGACCGGCGCCATCGACGTGGATCTGTACACGGGGTTGATGCGCGCTGCAGGGTTTGTCAACATCGCGGTAGCCGACAAGGTAGCGGCCGGCGAGATCGTACCGCAGCAGGAGGGAATGCCACGAGTGTACAGTGCCCGTATCACGGCGAACAAGCCTTCATAGGAGCGACCGTCAATGGCTTACGATGAAACTACCGCCGCTCGCGTGGCCGCAGTATTGCAAGAGATCTCGCCGGTACCTGCGGTTGAGAAAAAAATGTTCGGCGGCATTGCCTACATGATCCAGGGTAATATGAGTATCGGCGTGAACAAGGACAACATCATGGTTCGCGTCGGACCGGATGCGTATGACGATGCGCTGGCGCAGCCGCACGTCCGCCCCATGGACTTCACGGGCAGGCCCATGCGCGGCTTTGTCTTCGTCATTCCTGAGGGGTATGCCAACGACGAGGATCTCACCGCTTGGGTGCAGCGCGGCCTGGATTTCGCACTGACTCTTCCGGCGAAATAAACACCAGGTATCACGCGTCAAGGATTCTGAGAACGCAGAGGGATCCCTCCGTCTGCGTGGCGGAATCCCTCTGCAGTGCAAGAAAACAGAACCGGCACAAATTTGTGCGGGTTCTGTTTTCTTACCTAACGATACACGCAGGCTTTCGAATCTGAGGGCTAACGGCTAGCCGTCTGGTTTCGCATCATGTAAGATAAAGAAGAATCCGGCACCGCTCACTCTTACCACCGTCGACAAACCACAACCGACCTTTGCCCATGACCAGCACACCACGCGAACGAAACATCTACCTCAATGACGTACCCCTGAGCGAGGCGCTCGACGCCTGGCATACCGCACTAGAAGAACAGGGCATCTGGCAGCCACTGGTAGCTGAGACTGTTCCCCTTACGGAGGGGCTGCACAGGGTCACCGCCGAGCCCATCTGGGCGCGCATTTCTTCGCCTCATTACCACGCCTCTGCCATGGACGGTTACGCTGTGCGCAGCGAGGACACCCGCGGCGCCACGGAAACCTCGCCACTGCGTCTGCGTATCGGCGATCAGGCCATTGCAGTCGACACCGGCGACCCGTTGCCCAGTGGCATGAACGCAGTGATCATGATTGAGAACACGCAGCCGGTACAGGCGGAAGGGCCTGATGGAGGCCAGGCGCACGGCATCGAGATCCTGTCCTCAGTAGCGCCGTGGACTCACGTGCGGCCGATGGGAGAGGACATCGTCGCCACGGAGCTAGTCGTGCCCGCCAACCATCGCTTACGACCGCAGGACCTGGGTGCCATTGCCGGCAGCGGGTACACAGAAGTGAACGTCTACCGGCGTCCCCGCGTCGCGATCCAACCCACGGGCACGGAACTGGTCGCACCAGGCAGTGAACTTCATCCCGGCGACATTATCGAGTACAACTCGCTCATGCTGGGCGCGCAAGCCGAAGAAGCGGGCTGCGTTGTAACGCGTCTGCCCATCATCGCGGATGACTATCACGCCATCAAGGCGTCCGTAGAACGGGCCCTCACGACGCACGACCTGGTCGTCATCAATGCGGGATCTTCCGCCGGTTCGGAAGACTACACATCGGCCATCGTGAGCGAACTGGGAAAATTGTGCGTGCACGGCATTGCCGTGCGGCCCGGCCATCCCGTCATCCTTGGTGTGGCACTGGGCACGGCGTTAGTGGGTGTGCCCGGTTACCCTGTATCAGCGGCCTTGACCATGGAACAGATCGTCAAGCCGGTGCTGTATCGCTGGCAGGGCATGTTGCCGCCCGAGAATCCGCGTGTCGAGGCAACGCTGACGCGCAAGGTGCTCTCGCCCATGGGCGATGACGACTTCCTGCGCGTGACTGTGGGCAAGGTCGGAGAGCGCATGGTGGCGACGCCGCTGGGTGGCGGCGCGGGCGTGCTCATGTCCTTGGTCAAAGCCGACGGCCTCGTGCAGATCCCGCGCTTCTCCGAAGGGCATGAAGCAGGGGACACGGTGCAAGTGGAGCTGTTGCGTCCGCTCGCGCGCATTGAGCACACTATTGTCAGCATCGGCAGCCACGATATGACGCAGGATATATTGGCAGATCGGTTGCGGCGGCGGCGCCCGGATCTCACCTTGTCATCGGCGCACGTGGGCAGCATGGGCGGGCTGCTTGCTTTACAGCGTGGCGAGGCGCATCTGGCCGGTTCGCATTTGCTGGATGAGGAGACGGGCGACTACAACGTGAGCTATATTCAGCGCTTGCTGACGCCGCACGGAATTCGCGTAGTCCTCTTGGGCTTCGTAAATCGCGAGCAGGGATTGATCGTTCCCAAGGGGAACCCCAAGAAACTCTCTGGGCTGGAGGATTTGCTACGCGAAGACGTCATCTTCATTAACCGGCAGCGCGGCGCGGGCACGCGCGTGCTGCTTGACTATGCGTTACGGCAGCGCGATCTCGACGCGCGGCAGATATCGGGCTATGACCGGCAGGAGTACACGCACCTTGCCGTGGCCGCCGCAGTGCAAAGTGGCGCAGCGGACTGCGGGCTGGGCATCCTGGCCGCGGCGAGGGCATTGGACCTCGAGTTCGTACCGCTGTTCCACGAACGCTACGACCTGGTGATCCCGTTGCAGTATTATGAGAGCGAACTACTCACTCCCCTGCTGGACATCATCTGCGAACCGGAGCCAGCCTTCATGGCCGCGGTGCAGGCGCTCGGCGGGTACGATACCGCACGTATGGGTGAAGTGATCGCAGAGCTATAGTCAGCTGGAAAACGTATTCCAGCCGGTGGGACAGTCATTTCAGGTAGTCTGCGCGAATCTCCTCCCCCAATTTCCAGAAGAGGAAAGAATGAGCTACTGGCAATCAAACACCATAACATCCAACGGCATCCAGATCCACTACACGCGTACCGGTGGCGACAAACCGTCCATGGTCATGGCCCACGGCTTCACGGACGACGGACTGTGTTGGACGCCGGTAGCGCGGGCGCTGGAAGCCGACTACGACATCGTAATGCCCGACGCGCGCGGGCATGGAAGATCCGAAGCGCCGGAGTCAGGCTACGTACTCACGGAAATGGCCTCTGACCTGGCCGGCGTCATTACCGGGCTGGGCCTGCACAAACCTGCCGTATTCGGCCACTCCATGGGCGGCGCAACCACGCTGATCATGGCGGGAATATATCCCAATTTGCCCGGCGCAATCCTCATCGAGGACGCAGGCGGGCGCAACATCCAGGCCGGTGACGATTCCACTGTCGAAGAGCGCATGCGAGAGACGCTTGGGCGTATGGCTGCATTGAAGAACATGAGCCGGGAAGAACTCATCGACCAGGCACGCGCCGAGCACCCTGCTTGGCCCGAAGACGAACTCGGCCCCTGGGCGGACGCCAAGCTGCGCTTCAATCTGCACGCGGTGGACCGCATGAAGGGCACGGTCGACGGCTGGGAAGATATCCTGAGAAACATCACCTGCCCGGCTCTACTGCTCACCGCCGACCCCGCACTCGGGGCCATTATCGACGAGGACGGCGAAGCGCATCTGCGCGAGCTGATCCCGCAGCTTCAGGTGGTTCGCCTGGAGAACGCCGGGCATAACGTCCGCCGCGAGCAGTTTGAGGCCTACATGCAAAACGCACGCGATTTCTTGGCCCAAGTTCCTTCGTAAGTTGTCGGTAGAAAGCGTTCGTTTCTCCGATTCACCTACGCCCGCGCCTGGAGCAAGCGGTAGAGCGTGCGTCGCGCCAAGAGATCCCCGCTAATTACGCCCACGACGCCCGCATCCGCTACTACCGGCATTGCGGATATCTCGTGGAATTCCAGCTTGCGCACGACGTCCAGTATGGAATCGTCAGGCGACGCGGAGACCACTGGTGAAGTCATGATGTCCGAGACGGGCGCGCTGTCGGGTACGCCAGTTGCCGTGGCATGGGTGATGTTCCAGTTCGTCACCACGCCGGTCAGATCACCAGTTGCGGAGACGACCGCCAGCAGGTCGCCCGGGTCGGCGATCAACGCCTGCGCCGCCTCGCGCACAGGAGTTGACTCCACAATGACGGCGATAGGCTCCATGACGTCGGACGCAGTCCGGTCGCTTTCGCTGGTGGCGATACGACCGATGCTGATCTGTTCCGCGGCCTCGACGGGCAGCATATCGGGGTCGGCGACAAGCGCGTCGACTAGCTCCACCATGTTCTCCCGGATGACACGCTGCACCCACCCTTCCGCGGCAATGCGGCGTTTCTCGGCTAATGCAGCGAACTCCTCTGCGTGCTTTGCCAGCCAGCCGTCCACCGCAGCGGCGTCGCCCAGCATTTCGTCAGGGATCTCCAAATGCTTCGGCGCGGGAAGCAGATGTTCCTGCGCGGCGAAGATCACACCGCCTGAATTGACCAAGAAATCGGTAGCGATAAGCGTGCCCCGCTGCCAGTAGACAATGCGTTCCATGCGCATGCGAGATGCCCGGCGTGCAATGTCAGGCGAATAGGTATTGGCGCCCTCGACGATCAGCGACCAATCGCCCATACGGTCCACCGTCATGGAAGGATTCCCGCTGCGGTCCACGCCCAAGTAATTGGGCTTAGGCGCGGCGGGCACAAGACAGAAGGCAGACTCGCGCAGAAGATCGTTGTAGTCACTTGCGTACTTGGCCGAAGCTGGCCCGCTGTGGTCTGCCTGCTGCCTGAAGTAGGGAAGTGCGACCACTCGCTCCTCGGCCAGCGTCTCCAGTAGCTCAGGGATCGGTAGGCCGGCCTCGTCATAGATATAGCCCGACGCGTCAGAAATGCCCACGATACGCGGCGAATTGCTAGGCTCGCCCTCCGTCAGGATCCTTGCTGTGTGTGCCCCGACTGCACCGAAACCCTGGATGAGCACGTCTATTTCATTTCGCTCAGGGATGCGAAGGTCCACGAACTGGGGCAATGCTCGCAAGCGGTGCATTTCGCCTAGTAGGGTATCGATGGCTACGACCACGCCCTGGGCCGCGCCGCCAAGCTGGTCGATGCGGTTGCCGCCCATGTCCACCGGTTTAGAAAGCGCACCGCTCAAACCATTCTCGACGGCGATCGTCTTCATGTCGGCGTCGTTAGTCCCCACATCCGGACCCGGCAAATAGATATCTCGGTAGCGGCGGATGAGGCGGGCGAAGCCACGCACGATGGCAGTGTGTTCGCAGGCTGATAGCTTGCGAACAGGAGCGACGATACCGGATTTTCCGCCGCCAAAAGGCAAACCGGCCGCCGCATTCTTGAGCGTCATCCCTCTCGCCAGGTTGTGGATGGTCGCCGGCGTTACGTCAGGCAGCATTCGGATGCCGCCCATGGAAGGGCGGCCCATGGCCAGGTTATCGACGACCAGATAGCCTCCGATCTCCAGTTCGTTTTCCTCATCCCAAAGGCAGGCGACCAGATACGGACCCAGGCTGTCCACCTCGACGCCCAGGCGCAGCAGACGGTCGACGTCAAGTGGCCCGAATTCCATATAGCGCAGGACACCGTCCTCGACCAGGCGATTGTGCCAAGTCTGCTCCGGAAGCGCCTCCCGCAAGAACTCTTTCATATGAGATGGGATCATGTACGTCCTCCAGTCTGGCTCGACGATTTGTGTGGCGCGGCTAGGGCATAGCCTGTAGCGCTCTACAGAGGCTCAAAGCGCGCCTGGAAGAATCGCAGATACTTCGGTTCATAGACCATCCTAAGTCCGCGCGCTTGTACCCGAGCATCGTATACGGCCTTGATGGATTCGGCCACTACGTCCATGTGAGCCTGCGTGTATACCCGGCGCGGGATGGTCACGCGCGTCAGCTCAAGTGCCGGATGTCGATTGTCCCCGGTCTCCGGGTCGCGGCCTGCGCTGACGATGCCGCGCTCCATGCTGCGCACACCGGAATCCAGGTACAATTCAGCGGCCAGCGTCTGCGCTGGGAAGCAGTCTTGCGGCAGATGTTCGTAGAAGCGTTTGGCGTCTAGGAAGATGGCGTGGCCGCCTACCGGCTGCATGATGGGAACGCCCCAGTCGACGAGGAGTTCGCCCAGATAGCGCACCTGGCCGACGCGTGATCGGACGTGGTCGTCCTGCACGGATTCCTCGATGCCGATGGCAAGGGCTTCCATGTCCCGTCCGGCCATGCCACCGTAGGTGTGCAGACCCTCGTAGACGACCACCATGTTGCGCGCCTTGTCGAAGAGTTCCTCGTCGTTGACGGCCAGCCAGCCGC
>JBJYXA010000718.1:0-2052 GCA_046259705.1 Caldilineaceae bacterium | reverse complement strand
TGATGCTTGGGAGGAGCATGCTCGGGAATCGGTTTCGATTCCGCTTCCGCCTGAGTACGCGATCGCAAGGGACGGGTCGGTAAAGCTGCGAATCTGTTTCAACTGGTCGTGCGCGCGCAGACAGATCATTACCTTCACTCCCGACGATATCGCCCTGCTGAAAAGGCAAATGGCGGTATGCCCAGGGACGAGTCTTCACGATCGATTACAGCACGTGCGTATCGGTATCTGGCAAATGGAATTGCTGGCGCAGAAATATCAGCCATTGTTGGCCAATGACCTTCCCATCAATGATTACGAGGCGGCCATCGCGGGACGGACGGATTGCGTCGATAACGCTAGCAACAGTACGACGTATCTGCATATTCTCCGGGATCTCGGGGAACTCGCCGGGTGGAAGGTCTCATCGCCCAGGGTGCGCAGTCGTTTCGATCTCACCGCGGTTCACTGGACGGCCGTCATTATCGATATGGAGACGGGGCTTTTCTGGAGCGTCGACTCCTGGTATCGCCCGAACGGCCATCTGCCAATGGTCATGCCCCTACGGAGCTGGATCAATAAAAAGAAAGGGTGGGAGCCGCCTTTCCAAGATATCAATGCTGTCCCCCATTCAATCGAAGAGCTATGCAACACGCAGCCGCTTGGCAGCACCCTGGCGCCAGGGGCGGGCGTCTTCCAGTAGGGAAGGGGAAATCAGCGCTCGAAGCGGCAGCCTTGGTGACCCATTGATTCAATCTCCGATGCGGGCGCGTGATGGTGACGCTGAAGCATTGCGTTTCCGCTCCGGGTCCGGACGCTACCGGCATTGCTAAGGGACACGAGACCTTGAAAAGGGCGCAATACGGAATGCGACGATAACTATTGGAATTGCTTAGTTTCCGGCAATATATAAACGATGCCAGCCGTGTCGGAGAACTTGGTCGCAATCACGTCATGGAAGAACGGCACTGGAACATTGATGCAGCCAAACGAAATACGGTTATCAAGCGGCGATGGACTGGCCAGGCGCTCCGCCCGGCGATCTCGGGCTGTGCCCTTGACCACCGCATGCATCGAGAGGGCGTCTTGGTAGTCCAGCCAGAGTGTCTCCTTGCCCTTGGGATCGCGGCCCATTTGCGTGACGAAACGACCGGCCGGTGTCGTACGCTCCGAGGGCGGGATGCGCGACATGGGCATTTTGCCAATACCGGGCAGAGAGTGATCACCTTTCGCCAGCCCAAGCAGCACCGGCGCTGCTCCGTAGAATTGTCCGTCCGCGCCAAATACATAGACTTTGGCGTTTACCTTATCGATAATTGCGAACGGCATGTTGAGATTGTCTCTCGAGCTGACAACCCAGTCAGCCATATCCCTGGTCCTGCGCGATGCGCTCTCCGACTGGAAGAGGTCCCGCGCGGAATCATGGGCCATGGTCTTTTTCGGCTCCATAACGAACGGGACATCCGCGTCTTCAGAATAGGCTGCATTGAACATCGGGCTGGGCGCATGAGCGACGTTTTCCGTCTTGGTTGCCAGTTGCGGGCTGCAGCCGGCAGCCAGCAGGCTAACGCACAGACATAGCGCCATCGTGGCCACGCCCGAAGGCAAGGGTGCTGAGAGTCGACGCCGGACGCAAATGCGATCGGCCAAACCGTGCCCGCTCGCTTGGATGGGTCCGACCAAGGCGCCCGTCAGATTGGCGTTGTGCGTCTCGTCGAAGGGCACCACCGGCGCCAGACGATCGAGATCGTTGGTGCCATTGACGTTGAGCCTGGGCCGCCCGGTGTTGTCGCGCACCTCGTGGTCTTCATCGCACTTGATCCACCCGCAGGATGTCAGCGAGTTGTACTTCGGGTGTAGAGCAGCCATGCAATAGATCGCCGCGAAGGATATTGTTCGGAGAAAAATAGCAAATATAATCGTTTGTTCAAAGATATGCCTCCATATCAAATGGCTGACGCCGGGTCGCTGCCGAGGCCCGCGATCATGCTTGTCGATGCCGTTTCCACCCAATCCGCCCCCGCAGGTCGGGGGAGCGGCTCCAGGAGTAGGCGTGCGCCGGCGCCAGCGACC
>JBJYXA010000717.1:0-1948 GCA_046259705.1 Caldilineaceae bacterium | reverse complement strand
GTAACCATCGATCCCGGCCCGAGTATGTCCAGCGGTCCTTGTTTGCTCCGCCACAGCGTCACGATCCTCAGGCTGCTGCGTTAAGTTTGCAACCTGTGTTTGTGGAATTGGACGGGATCCGTCTGGAGCGTCCGCGGGACTTCGGCGCTGTATGGTTGGCCTGGGGTCTGTGGCGATTGCTGGGCTTTGATACGTTGCTGGACCAGGAGATGGAAGCAGGACGGGAAGAAATTCCCTGGTCTTTGGTGGCGGCGATCCTCGTCATCGCTCGATTTTGCGAACCTTCCAGCGAGTTGCATATCGAGACAACCTGGTATCGCAAAACGGCCTTGGAAGACTTGTTGGACATCCCTCCTGAAAAAATACACACGGATCGTCTTTATGCGGGCATGGACCAACTGTTGCCTCACAAGGAGACCATCGAGAAACATCTGAAAGAACGATTGGGCCAACTGTTCGACTTGGATTATGAGCTGTTGTTGTACGATGTGACCAGTACTTACTTTGAAGGGCAGTGCAAGGGAAACGCTCAGGCGAAGCGCGGGTACTCACGCGACAAACGGCCCGATTGTCTGCAAGTTTGCATTGCGCTGGTGGTCACCACGGACGGGATGCCCGTGGGCTATGAGGTGTTCGCGGGCAACCGTCACGACAGCACAACGGTCGAAGAAATCGTCCAAGCCATCGAGAAAAAACATGGAAAGGCCAACCGGATCTGGGTCATGGATCGCGGTATGGTAAGTGAGCAGAACTTAGAATTCGTGCGCGGGCGAGATGGGCGTTACATCGTCGGCACGCCGAAAGCGAGCCTGCGGAAGTTCGAAGCCGAACTGGTTGAAAAGAACTGGGAAGAAGTCGAGAAAGGCGTGGAAGTTAAACTGGTTCGTTCCCCGGATGGCGAGGAAACATTCATCTTGGCTCGCAGTGCCGAACGCCGCGAGAAAGAGAAAGCGATCCACGAGCGATTCTTGAATCGCATGGAGCAAGGCCTTCAGCGAATTCGCGCGGCGATGGAAAGCGGACGTCTGCGTGACGAGTCGGTGGCCCAACGCCGCTTAGGTCGCTTGCAAGGGGAGAACTCGCGTGCCGCGAAAGCGTTCGATGTGAAAATCGAACGTGTTGTTTCGTCGGAATCAAGATCGAGTACGGAAGGCGAGAAGGAATCACCTTCAGCAGATCGCGATGGATCAAAGCCGAAAGAACGCAACGAGAAGAAAGGCGGTTCGCCAAAAGGTCCGCAGTTGCAGATTACGTGGGAACGCAACGAAGCTTGGGCTGAGTGGGCACGTCTCTCCGAAGGTTGCTATCTGCTGCGAAGCAACTTGAACGATACGGACGCCAAGACTCTTTGGAAGCACTACATCCAACTGACCGAAGCGGAATGGGCATTTCGTATCACCAAAGACGAACTCATTCTGCGTCCGATCTGGCATCACAAAGAAGACCGCGTGCAGGCTCACATCCTGGTATGTTTCTTGGCGTACGCCCTCTGGAAAACACTCGCTGGCTGGATGAACCGTAGCGGCCTGGGAGATGCGCCGCGGAGCCTGCTGGACGAAATAGCCAAGATCAAGTCGAGCGACGTCGTTCTGCCGGTCCACGTGGAGACGGATACCACTCGCGAGCTTCGTCTACGCTGTGTAACCGAACCGGACGGGGAGCAAAAACTGCTCCTCCATCGGCTCGGCTTGACCCTTCCCAAACGCCTCGGATCGCACTTGGCGCCCAGGAATTGTAGTGAAGACTTTTGACGAAAATTGACGTAAGTCCTTATTTCATGGTCGATCTGACCAATAACTGCGTAACTTGGGTTAGGTGCCCCGGCTCAATCGGCGGTCGGTGCCGAGGGTATCTCCGATCGGCCGACGCATTTCGGGGGCGAGCCCCTGACACACATGACCGGCATCTGGTACGGCGGGAAGTGGGCCCCCGAGGTGATCTCGACGGG
>JBJYXA010000716.1:0-5596 GCA_046259705.1 Caldilineaceae bacterium | reverse complement strand
CGTCGCCGGCATCGTCGCCTGGAACGGCGCCTGCCTGATGAGGGGCAGTCAGGAGATATCAGTAATCCAGTCGTTTTGCTAGCCCTGTTCCGAGATAGCCGTACCTACCGCGCCGAGGAAACGCGCCATCTCATGTTGATGCCGCGTGACTCATTGATGGTCTCTGGAACGCCTCAGGGAATCGCCCGGTTTCTAGACCTGACGGGTAGTACTCTGGCCTCCGTCCTGGTGGACGGGGAACGCACGCCCGTACACAACATGGAGCAGAAAGTGGTGGAGGCCGTAGTCCTGCCCGATTCACGCCTAAACGATCGCATCATCGGCGAACTCGAACTCAACCGCATGTACGACGTCAAGATCATGGGGGTACAGCATCAAGGACGCCAGCATATTCGCGGCTTGCGCAGTAGACGGATCGCCAGCGGCGACGTGTTGCTCCTGCAGGGCGACTCCGCCAGCTTGAACGCAGCCAGCGACACGGAACAGCTCATGATGGTCGAAGGCATTGACGACTCGATCCCGCGCCGAAGCAAGAACTGGCAGGCGCTATTGATCATGTTGGCTGTTATCTTGCTAGCCGCACTGTCCCCCATACCAATCGTCGTGTTGGCGCTGACCGGCGCCGGGCTGATGATCGTCACCAAATGTTTGCGCGCCGATGAAGCGTTACGCTCGCTCGAGCCGCGTGCCCTATTGCTACTGGCGGCTGCCATCCCCATGGGCCATGCCATGGAAACCACCGGATTGGCGCAGGCCGCGGTGGACCTCCTGTTGGGGTTCCCGATTTCCTCCAACCCGGTGATCTTCGTATCGCTCTTCTATCTGCTCGTGAATTTGCTAGCGCAGTTCATCTCGGCTAAGGCAGTAGCCGTGCTTTTCACGCCGATTGCGCTGTCGCTGGCGGCCTCCATGGGTGTCAATCCAACGACTCTACTCATGGTCATCGCCTTTGCGACCGCCGCAGGATTTCTCACACCCATGGGACATCAGGTCAACGCAATTGTGATGGGGCCAGGAAGCTATACCTTTGGCGATTACATACGAATTGGCCTACCGATGACCATACTTATGTGGGTCGTCGGCAGCATATTCATCCCCATCATTTTCCCTCTGTAACAGGACGCGGGACGACGAGACACAGAATTGTGACGGGTCTTCGCGTGACTGCTCTGTGACTGTTCAGCAGAGCGCCTCCGCTACTAGCCTGTGACTTATTGATCGGAAACGCCCCCAGTCCGCCCAATTTGGCGCATGCACGACGAGCCCAGCAAGCGTCTCCGCCACCCCGTTCAATTCCTGCGGCGTGTTCCATCGCCAGTCCGCGATGCGCTCGGTCACGTCTCGAGGGCTGATCACTGCGCCGTCCGGGAATTTCACCAAGAATATGTAGGTGGCAAACGGAAAGCTGCGCTCCAGGCGCGTATGCGCAAACTCGTATGAGAGCACGCCCAGCATTCTGTCCACGCGCACATTGTCTGGACCATCACCCATCTCCAGTCCTGTCTCTTCGGGGATTTCACGGAAGAGGGTATCCCACACGGCCTCTCCGGGTGCGATTCCGCCGGTCGGCAGCCGGTATGCCATAGAGGGATAGATGGACTTGACGTGCAGTAGCAGGCCTGATTCTGGATTCCTCTCGTAGGCGACGTAGCAGACTTCAGCGCGCCGTCCGTCGGACAGCAATTCTTGATGCTCGCCGGTGAGGAATGGATCGTCGACGTCCAGACGGACATGCCGCTGCACGGCCAGGGGCCAGCGTCGCTGTAATTCGGCCAATTCTTCGTTATCCACTGCGTCGGTCAGTTGTCGTCGTCCAGACATGGATCGCCTTTCCCCAGTGCGTGGCACGGTGAGGCTGAACGATTGGGACTAAGCCAAGCGTCCGCCGATTAGCAGACTTGCCTGGATCGCCTGATCGATTGTGCCAACTCGAACATGAATCTGTCGAATCAACAAAAAGACTGGCGCCGGATCCGGCGCCAGTCCTCATATGTGCCAGTAACGGTTATTACCTCTTGATCCAAGGATCCATAGCGTCGCGCAGCCCGTCCCCAAACAAGTAGATCCCTAGTGTAGTCAGGAAGATGAAGATGCCCGGCGTGACAACCAACCACGGCGCGTTCTGAAAGTTGCCCAGCGAGCCCTGCATCATGTTGCCCCAACTAGGGTGTGGCGGCCCGATGCCCACGCCAAGGTAGCTGAGACTAGCTTCCGCGATGATGGCCCCGGCCACACCGAAAATGGCCGATACGATGATAATCGACGACACGTTGGGCATGACGTGCTTTATCATGATCTTCCAAGCAGGCGTTCCGATGGCTCGACTTGCGACAATATACTCGCGTTCCCGGATGGAGAAGATCTGGCCGCGCACGAGACGGCTCAGCCCCATCCATCCGAAGATGCCGATCAGAATGGCCAGACCTTCGGGGCTGGGCCTAAATATGCTCGCCAAGATGATCAGCAAGAACAGCAGGGGAATGCTGCCCAAGGTCATAATGACGGCGTTGATCACATCATCGATCCATGTCGTGGCGTAATAACCACTGATAAGTCCGACGGCTACGCCCAGTGTCATGGAGACCAAGGCGACCCAAAAGCCGATGCGCAAGGAAATACGACCGCCATACACCCCGCGCGTAAGCGCGTCTCTACCGGCGTCGTCTGTACCCAGCCAATGACACTCGCCAGGGCCCGCGCCAAAGCAATCACCCAAGCCGGTGGCCGACAGTGAAAAGATGTCCCCCCAGAGCGACCAGTTGCAGCCTTCGTCCGAATCACAAGTTCTCGTGAACTCCTGAAACACCGGCCACGATTCGTTCGCCCATGTCGGTGGCTTGCTCCGCATGCGCAGATTGGTTTCCGTCGGATCGAATCCGAGTACGTTGTCACCGATCCACTTGGCGCCGACGGTGATCCCGATCATGAACAGCAGCAGGAGCATGGCAAGAACGGTGATCTTGTCTTTGAAGAGCTTTTCGAGGACGGCGCCGCCATACGTCTGTTGGCGCGTCTGTTTCTCTTCGTCTTCTTTCGTACGCTGGTTTGGCAGCGTTAGGGTACCTTGCGCCATGTCTAGGTTACCGTCCTGTCGTAGCGCACACGCGGGTCTACGACGCTATACATGATATCTACCATGAGCATGCCGATGATGCCAAGGAAAGAACTGATCACGAAGATCCCCATCATGACCGGGAAGTCGCGTGCGTTCACCGATTGGATAAACAGCCGACCCATGCCCGGCCACGAGAATACCGTCTCGAACAGTACGGACCCCGAAAGCGCGAGCAGCAGAATTCCACCCAGCCCCGTCACGAATGGCATGATGGCGTTACGCAGCACATGCCGCCACATCACCGCACGCTGCGCAAGGCCTTTCGCCTTGGCCGTCCGCACGTAATCCATGTTCAGTACTTCCAACATCTCAAAACGCAATATGCGCGAGAAACTGATGAATCCACCGATTGCGGCTATGCAGGCGGGCAACAGCAGATGATGGAGGAAACTCTGCGGCGTACAATTGCCAATGTCACAAATTCCGCTGAGCGGCACCAGTTTTAGGTATCCCCCGAGAATGATCAGGAGCAGCAAACCTATCCACCATTCCGGCACCGTATTCATAAGCACGGTCGATATTCGGATCACGTTGTCGGGCCAGCGGCCACGAGTCAGCGCGGCGATGATGCCCAGTGGAATACCGATCAGCACGCTGACCAGCAGGCTGGAAAACGCCAAGGCGAATGTTGCCGGCATTCTTTCCACTATCATCTCGATGACAGGTCGTTGGCCTTGGAAGGAGCGACCGAAATCGAGGCGGACGATGCCGTGCGTGCACTTCGAAGCGTCATTCATGCAGCGACCACTTTGCCAAAAATCGGTTGCGGGTAGCCAGTCTTCGCCGAACGCCCAGGCGACATATTGAACCGCTATCGACCGGTCGAGCCCGTAGACACGCTGAAGTCGCAAGAAGTCCTCGGGCTTGCGGCTTGGATCAGGTTCCATCAATCCGAGCGGGCCGCCCGGCGCCAATTGATAGATGGTAAAGACGATCAATGTCCCAAGCCACATCAGGACTATTGACTGCAGGCCACGGCGTACAATGTAACGTGTCATTTGCTGCTCCAGCCCGTGTGCGGCGCATCGCCGCTATACACGTTCGCTACTTCACTTGTTCGGCAAAGGCGTCGTTCCGCCGCTACTCCAGAAGCCGGCGACCGGCAAGAATCTAGATTGGCGCTTTGCCGATAAGGATTGGACGGCGTCCGTTTGGGACGCCGTCCAATCGAAGCTCTCTACTGTTCTTCGATGTACCAGTCTTCGCTATTCCAGCCAATGCCCAACGCCGTGGGTTCGATGCCCTGGATTCGCTTGTTCTGTCCGCTCCAACCTTTGGAGTAGAAAAGGAAGACATAGGGCGCGTCTTCGGCGATCAGCCGCTGCGCTTCGCCGTATTTCTCTTTGCGTATTTCTGCGTCATAGGTGGCGCCGCCCTCGGCGAAGAGTTGCTGAACATCGTCGTTGACGTATGCCACTGCGTTTAGCTGCGGAATGCTGTCTTCTGCCCAGATCGTGTACATAATGTGGGGTTCAATCGTGGCGCTCCAACCGCCAATGAACATATCCCAGTCTGGATCATCCGAATGGAGCGCGTCCAGGAAACTCGCCCACTCCAGGGACTGTATCTCCACATTGACGCCGATCTTGCTTAGTTGGTCTTGCACCACCACAGCGATCAACTCACGCGTCTTACTCGTGTTTGGACCGTAGAGTAGATTGAGCGTCAATTGTTCGCCGTTCTCGTCTAACATCTTCTCGCCATCGTATGTATATCCGGCCGCCTGGAAGGCCTCCAGCGCCTTGTCCGTATCGAAGGCATAGCATGGCACATCCGGATTGTAGACCCACGACGTTTCTGGGAACGGGCCGCAGAGCCGCTTGGCCTGTCCAAGCATTACTTCGTCGGTGATCAGTTCCTTATCCAGCGCGTAGTTGATGGCGTGTCGCACGTTGATATCGTTGGTGGGGAAACCCTCGCGCATGTTGAGGCCAATATATTCCCAGCGCGCTGCGGCGGGCCACCACTCGTATACGTTGATGTTGTCCAGACTCTTTGCCTCTTCCAGGTTCTCCGGAAGAATGGTGCCAGTGTCGCTCTCGCCGCTCTTCAGCTTCTGATAGGCGACGTCCTGGTCCGGCACGATTTCGATCGTGTAGGTATCGAAGTTCGGCCGGCCGTGGTACCAGTAATTGTCATTAGCTTCGAAGATGACGTACTGGTCACGTTTCCATTCTTTGAGCTTATACGGCCCGGAGACCACGCTTGGACTACTGATTTCTGGATTCGTCTCGGGATCGCCCCAGTCGAGATTCTCCCAGATGTGCTTGGGCAATGGCGTGATCAGGCCGGACATCTGTCCCAAAGCCGGCGCATACACTTTATCGATCTTGATCTCCAGCGTATAGTCGTCCAACGCTTCATACGAGGTGATGAAATCGAGCTGCGAAAGATACGGGAACTCATTGGCGGGGTCGACCATCATGTCGTAGGTCCACTTAAAGTCTTGGGCCGTGATTGGTTCGCCGTCGCTCCACAGCA
>JBJYXA010000715.1:0-2603 GCA_046259705.1 Caldilineaceae bacterium | reverse complement strand
AGCCGCTGATGTCTCGAAGATCAAAGGCCGCAGTAGGACGGACAGGCGACACTCGCCACGTCCATGAGTTCCAGATACCGTCCCTGGAATTGCCGTAGCTCAGGGTTGCCCCAGGGAGCGTTTCGCGCGATGTGGGATATCCCTGAAATCCGATAGGCGAGCGCTGGACGCGAGGTCTGCTTCGCTTAGCGCACCGCTTCCAGCGTCACAAGTAACGCCACCATTCCCACGGCAGCGGCAACGGACAGCATGTCTCGCAGGTTACGAAAGGTGGAATGTGTCATTGCAGTCCGGCCTCCGATCCGGTGCCAGCGTGACGAGCACGCGGCGGCTAGCGGGGGACGGCTGCCGCCATGCTCTGTTGGCTTGAGCCTAGAAGACTCCCCGAATGCGTCAAGACAAGAGTCGGCGCGCAGAAAACAGGGTTTTCCGTCGCAAACCCGTCCGCCTTGCACTTTGGCAAGGCTGATCTACGCTGTAGAGGAAAGCCCGAGCGAAATAGGAGGTCTTTCTCGAGGTCGGTAGGAGGAGTGTCGCCACGCGCCGCCTATCCCGAACCGACCGTTGTTGTTGGTGCCAGGTATTCCTCTGCGCTCGCCCTACTATCGGAGATCATGCCATGGCCACCCTGACCCATCCAGACGCGCATCCTCACCCTGGAGGATGGACATGAACACACCATCGCCTGAGGTTATCGAGACCCTCAAAGCAGGCATGCGGGGACCGGTCATCCTGCCCGATGACCCGACTTACGAGCAGGATCGGCGTATCTGGAATGCCATGATCGACAAACATCCAGCAGCCATCGCCCAATGTTCGGGCGTGGCCGACGTCATGCACGCCGTGCGCGTCGCCCGCGATGAGGGGCTGCTGATCTCCGTTCGCGGGGGCGGCCACAACATCGCCGGCAACGCAATCTGCGACGACGGGCTGACCATCGACCTCTCCGCACAGCGATCGGTGCACATCGACCCCGAGGCGCGCCGCGCCTATGTGGCACCGGGCGCGACCCTCGGCGACCTTGATCACGAGGCCCAGGGGCCCGGCGATTCGTGCCTCCATTCTCCGGGGTGGCACGATTGCCATGCCCGTTAGTCTGAGTTCTAACAACCAATAGAGGAAACACAGAATGTCCCATATCGTGGTCGTCGGAGCCGGGATCGGTGGCATGTCAGCCGCTTTCGATCTCCGTGCCGAGCTCAACAATCGACATGAAGTCACCGTCATCGGTGACAAGAAGGTGTTCGAGTTTACCCCATCGAATCCCTGGGTAGCCGTTGGCTGGCGCAATCGCAAAGCAACCACCGTCGACGTCGGCAGCGCCCTGGCCAAGAAAGGCATCAAGTTCATTGAAAGCCCGGTGGCGAAGATTGATGCCGAGGGCAATTCCTTGTCACTCGAAAACGGTGAATCAGTCAACTACGACTATCTGGTGATCACCACGGGCCCGAAGCTGGCGTTTGACGAGATCCCGGGACTTGGCCCGCAAAACGGCTATACCCAATCGGTCTGCACCCTGACTCACGCCGAGGAGTCATTCGAGAACTTCAACGCTCTGGCCGAGAATCCGGGGCCCGTGGTCGTCGGCGCCGTCCAGGGAGCCAGCTGCTTCGGTCCTGCCTACGAGTATGCCTTCATCCTTGACACCGAATTGTGCAAGCAGAAGAAACGCGACAAAGTGCCGATGACCTTTGTCACCAGTGAACCCTATATCGGCCATCTTGGATTGGGGGGCGTCGGCGATTCAAAGACGCTACTGGAATCCGCCTTGCGCACTCGGCACATCAGGTGGATAACCAACGCCAAGGTCAGCCACGTCGAAAACGGCATGATGCATGTAGACGAGCACAACGATGCCGGCGAGGTTGTTCGCCAGCATGAGTTGCCGTTCAAGCATTCGATGATGCTACCCGCATTCAAAGGCATCGACCCCGTCGCAGCGGTCGAGGGCCTATGCAATCCGCGCGGATTCGTGATGATCGACGACAGACAACGCAACCCGAAGTATCCGAATGTTTATTCTGCCGGGGTGTGTGTGGCCATCCCACCCGTGGAACAGACGCCGGTGCCGACAGGCACTCCGAAAACCGGCTACATGATCGAGTCTATGGTGACCGCGATCGTTCACAACATCGCCGCCGAGCTTGCCGGCAAGGAACCACTGGAAAAGGCGAGCTGGAGTGCCATCTGTCTCGCGGATATGGGTGATACGGGCGCGGCATTCGTCGCCATACCGCAGATCCCTCCGCGCAATGTTACCTGGTTCAAGGAAGGGAAATGGGTGCACGTGGCCAAGATTGCCTACGAGAAATATTTCCTGAGAAAAATCAAGGCCGGGAGCACGGAGCCGATCTACGAGAAATACATCCTCAAGACGTTGGGATTAACCCGGTTGAAATCGGAAAGCTAGTCCGTTTCAGAGGGCTTCTGAGCGGGTAACCCCTGCAATGCGGCGGTTACCCGCTCAACCTACCTGCCTGGCCACGCGAGGACGCTGAAGACGTCCGCACCACCAAGGCATTGCCTCCTCCAGCACCGGGAATACCAGGGACAGTATACGTAACTCTTGGACGTGGCGAGTTTCAGCTATCCGCGCTATTGCA
>JBJYXA010000714.1:0-26574 GCA_046259705.1 Caldilineaceae bacterium | reverse complement strand
TCGCGACCGTCGGTCAGGTACGGATACTCGTCAGGGCGAGCGGCTTTCGCCTTCTCCAGCCACGGCTCGATGTCTGCGTAGGTCTTGATTGCAGCAGCGTCTTCCTCGGTGAACCCAAGCTCATTGGCGAACGCTACATTGTAGATGAAACCCTCGGGAACCGTCAGTTCCTTGTTCGTCGGGACTGCGTAGTTGACGCCGTCGATCTGTGTACCGGTCACGAACGCCGGGTTCAGGCCGGCCAGGATGTCCGGACCGTACTCTTCGAGCAGATTCCCAAACTCGCCATTGTCATCATTCAGCGCCCTGAACAGGCCCTGGCTGGCGAGTTGCATATAGTCGCGCCAATCCGCAGTGAAGAAAATGTCGGCTTTCTCGCCGGATTGCAGCGCCGTAACTGCCTTAGTTACCCAATCGCCCCAGCCGATGATGTGGAACACGACGTTCACACCTATCAGAGGTTCTACGTACGCGTTGATGGCATCCTGCACCGCTTCACGTTGGTCTGTGTCGCCGTTACCGATCCAGTAATAGTCGAGTGTCACGACCTCACCTGTCGGTGAACCTGCAGCTGCGGCTTCGCCTTCAGCGGCAGGCGCTTCTGCAGCAGGTGCGGAAGGCGCACAACCGGCTACCACTGCGATCATCGCCACCAACAAAATATATGGGGCTAGCTTTCTCAGCATTTTCTACTCCTTCGTTGAGAGTAATGGTTGCTATGTGGTCCATCCACATAAGTCGAATATATCAGCAAACCCACCGGCGATCCGCTATCCCTTGATGGCGCCGATGGTCAAACCCTTGATAAAGAAGCGCTGAAAGAACGGGTAGGCCAGGATGATCGGCCCCACGGTTACCACCGCCATGGCCATTCGGAAGCTCTGCGATGGTAATTCGGATAGGTTAACCAGGCCTTGCATCTTGTCCGCGTTCTCCAGTAGGAATCGAATGTTATTAAGCGTAGTGTAGATCGTGAATTGTAGACTGTAGTACTTCGCTTCGTCGACCAAAATCAGTGCATTGAAGAAGTTGTTCCAGATGCCGATCGCACTAAAAAGAGCGACGGTCGCCAGTCCAGGAATGGCGAGCGGTACGACGATCTGTAGCAACGTACGCCATTCGCCCGCGCCATCGATGCGCGCCGCCTCCAGAATCTCATCCGGTATGGACATGCGGTAGAAAGTGCGCATGACGATTACCCAAAATGGGCTAAAGGCCGACGGCAAGAAGAGCGCCCACAGTGAATTCTGCAGGTTCAGTATCTGCCGCATGACCATGTAGTAGGAGACGAGACCGCCGTTGAAGAGCAGGGTGAAAAACGCGAAGAAGGTAAAGAATGTCCCAAACTTGAAGTTTCGTCGAGACAATGGATATGCGTAGAGGCCGACCATAATCACAGACAAAATTGTGCCGGCCACCGTGGCAACGACTGTATTCTTGTAGGCAGTAACGACAATCGATCCTTGACCAAACAAGTAACCATACGCGGCTGTCGAGAACTCTTCCGGCCACAGGCGATAACCGTTGGCCGCGAGCGACGCCTCCGACGTCAACGACGAGATAACGATCACATAGACGGGGATCAACGTGATGATACACAGGACGCCCAGTACGGCCGCGAATATCGCATTGGTAGTTGGCGAAATGGCTAGTACGTCGTGGCGCCGCCGAGTGCGTACTAGCGGCTTCTCCTGCACGGAAGTGGGCTCAGCAACAGTGGTGCTCATGAATGACATCCTGGTTGGGCAAGTAGCTCATTCAGCAACGACGCCTAGGTCGACGGCTAGAACAGCGCCAGTTCGGGCCTGGTGCGACGCACGATGAAGTTCGTGATCAAGATTAGGATGAAACCGAATATGGACTGCACAAAAGCCGCGGCGGCCGGATAACCCAGCGGGGCGGTCGTCTTCAACATGCTGTACACAAATACATCCAGCGTGTAGGTCGCGTCTTTGACAATCGCCGCTCCGTTGGGAAGAGCATAGAACATGTCGAAATCGGACCCGAGGATGCGGCCGACTGCGAGTATCTGTAGCAGCACGATCACGGGGATCAGGTGTGGCAGCGTGATATTCGTGAACTGTTTCCATTTGCTGGCGCCGTCCACCGCAGCGGCCTCGTACAGCGAGCGCGGAATACCCGTGATAGTAGCTAGGTAAATGATCGAACCGTTACCTGTGTACTTCCATATATTGGCGAAGACGAAAATAAAAGGCCAGTATATCGTCTCTTTGTAGACTTCAATGGGTTTCATGCCTAGTGGGACTAGAATATTGTTGACAATGCCTGCAGAGCTGCCCATGGCATACACCACGTAGGCAACTACAATCCATGAAATGAAAAACGGCAGGAAGAAAACTGAATGGAAGAACTTCGCCAAATAACCATTTAGCATCTCGTGGATCACAACGGCCAGTGCAACGGAGAGAACGAGGCCCACTGCCATGAATATTAGGTTGTAGCCTACTGTATTCCGCACGTACATCAACGTGTTGTCGATATTGGTGGGTAACGTTAGGTAGCGGAAATTGTCCAGCCCTACCCAGGGGCTATGCATCAAGCTATAAATGAACTTGTTCTGAATGAAGGCGTCCGCAGGCGGCCGGCTCAGCTTATACTGCTTGAAGGCCAGGATGATACCGGGCATTGGGAGATAAGCAAACAAGAATAACCATATGGCGCCGGGTAATACCATCGTCAAATAGGCCAGATTGGTGTAGACCTTGTCCCGATTCCAACGCCTCTTTTTTGCGCCGATCGCCTTCGACACAGACGGATTCACTGCAGATGCAGTTTCGAGTGCCATGGGAATTTGCCTTGTACGTGTGGACTTGTACCGAGACGTATGCAACCCGTGCAATTTGTTGGCCGAGCCATGTCAGGAACTGGACTGCAGTCAATTGAGAGTGACCTGGTCATTCGGTCAGTATTGCAGCTAGGCAGGAAAGACAGGAACGCGTTACTGGTGGCGAAAAAAACACACTATCCAGAAGCGTCTGTCCAACGACAGAGACTCATTCTTGGTGAGGTGCTCCATGTTCCCATGCAATGAGATCTTTGTCAAATAGCGGGCGGTTTCGTCAAGCAGCTTATACCGGGCACCGAACTTAGCTGAGGCGGGACTCATCCGCATGTCACAGAATGAGCGCAGGCTGATGCCCGATTGCGTCATGCCATTTGCATAAGCGACAGCGTCACTGCTACGCCAAAACCGAACACCAGTGATAGCCCGGCAGCTTTGCCGCCGTGCTCAAATGACACAGGAATCATTGAATCCGTAAGCATTACCAACAGAGCGCCGGCAGCAAAAGCATCAAACGCCATGATAAGCCCCGTCCATCGTTTGGTTACCACATTTCGGTACGCTAGCACCATCCCGACCAAGAGCGTTCCGGTAGCTATCGTGCTTCAGAAGATCGCCATTAACATGGATCGTTCCTCTCAGCCGAGTTCTGGCCAAGTTCGAAAATCAGCCATGCCCGACATAAACAGTCTTGATGCGCGTATAGAAGTCGATGGCCGCGGACCCCTGTTCCTTGAATGTGTTAGCGCTAGAGTGTTTGAAACCGCCAAAAGGAGCCTGAAGTGCCAGCCCTGTGGTAGGTTCGTTCACCTTCACCACACCCGCGTCTATGCCGTTCGCGAACTGAAATGCACGCTGCAAATTCGTGGTGACGATGCCCGCAGCCAACCCAAATCCGATGGCATTGGCTTTCTCCAGCGCATCGTCAAAGTCACGCGCCCGCATAATGCCGATCACGGGACCGAAGATCTCCTCCTGGGCAATGCGCATTTTCGGCTCTACGAAGTCGAAAACCGTGGGCTGCACGAAGTGACCATTACCTCCGGCCAGATCGCCGCCGGCGATGAGCTTCGCCCCCTCGTCCTGGCCGACGCGCACATAGTCGAGGTCCGTCTGTAGTTGGTCGCCGCTGACCGCTGGCCCCATTTGCGTGCCCTCTTGCAGTCCGTCGCCAACCACGAGATTGCGCGCCGCATTCGTCAGCGCCTGCACGAATTCGTCCGCCACGCCCTCTTCCACGATCACGCGGCTGGTGGCCGTACACGCCTGCCCGGTCACGCCGAACCCGCCTGCCACGGCCAAATTGACTGCCAGGTCCATCTTGGCGTCGTTGAGCACGATCATGGGGTTCTTGCCGCCCATCTCCAGTTGCACTCGCGTCAGATTGTGGATTGCCTTTTCATAGATACCGGCGCCGACGCTGTACGAGCCGGTGAAACTGACTCCGTCGATGTCCGCCGATGAAACCAACTCGTCGCCGACCACACGTCCCGACCCCGTCACGAAGTTCAGGACGCCCGCCGGCAAACCTGCTTCCTGCAGCGCCTCCACCAGCACCAAACCCGAGTGCGGCGCCAATGACGCCGGTTTGAAGACGACCGTATTGCCGTAGATCAGCGCAGGTGCCATTTTCCAAGCCGGAATGGCGATGGGGAAATTCCAGGGCGTAATAAGGCCGACCACGCCCAATGGCTCGCGGCGGGTATAGAGTAACTCGCCTGGCGCGTTGCTCGGCAGTGTCTCACCGCCCATACGCCATCCTTCACCAGCAAAGTACCGGAAGATATCACGTGCGCGCGCCACCTCGCCGGTGGCTTCTGCGCGTGTCTTTCCTTCTTCCCGCGTAAGGATAGCGGCGTATTCATCCAGGCGCGCTTCTAGAATACGGCTCGCCTTCTCAAGGATGGCGCCCCGCGCCGGGCCCGGCATGTTCGCCCAGCCACTCGACGCTTTTCGCGCAGCGTCAATTGCACTGAGCGTATCCGCCTGGGTCGACATGGGGAAAGTACCGATCGCCGCACCGTTCGCCGGATTTTCGTTGACAAAGGTCGCCCCGTCAGAGGCATCGACCCAGGCACCGTCTATTAGGTTCTTGAACGTCTGCATATGTCGCTGTCCTTTCCGTAGATCTAAATTGCCACTGCGCACTCGAACCAAATGCCCGGCGGTATTGCTACCCATTCGTTGTAAGGTAGGCTGGGTGGACTAGCCATCATGACCGACGGGCGCGTAGGGCAACAAGTGGCCGCCCACCGACATTGTCTCTTCATTTTCTCCTAGTATGCTATGCGGGCAGCCAGATCGGAAAGTCCCGGTTTTGGGTAACCAGGGGTGCGACAAACCAGCTTACATCTTCAAAATCTCGCCGTAAGCCTAAGCATAGATTGACGCACAGATTTGCCAGGAAAGGCCAAACCGAGTACACTCACAGAATCGGGCTGCCGCTCATCCGCTCTGGAAATATAGCGACGTTGCGGCACGTGGCTCGGTCGTCACATGTCCGCAAACCGTTGGGGGATAGTTTAATAGGCAGAACGTCTGACTCTGGATCAGATAGTTGGGGTTCGAATCCCTGTCCCCCAGCCTAATGGAGGTAGTCCGCTCGGACTACCTCTTTCTATTTATTTCCTCTGGTGTGAAGCGGACCCGACTTGCGTGGTGCTGCGAATCGTGCCATAAGCCGCAGCCTGCCGTGTTGGTGCAAAAATCCTATCCTCTCCTCGCGCTGCCGCCGAACGCTGCCCTGCTGACTTCCCCGTGGCTACTGCCCGATATAGTTCGTCAACTGCTCGATCATGAACCGCTGATGGCTGATCACCGCCTTGACCAGATCGCCGATGGACACCACGCCCACGACGCGGCGTCCTTCTACCACAGGCAGGTGGCGAATTCGCATCTCCGTCATCACTGCTAGACACTCCTCGGCGGTCTCATCCAATGATGCCGTATAGACTCGTTTCGTCATGATCTCTTCGACACGCGTGTCGGCCGGTGAACCACCATTCACGACAACCTTGCGCGCGACGTCTCGCTCGCTGATGATGCCAACGACCTCGCCCCCGTCCATAACGAGAAGGGCCCCGATCCCTTTTTCTGCCATCAGTTTCACCGCGTCCAAGACCGCGCCACTGGGAGCGACATACCACACGTCATCCCCCTTCGACTGCAATATCTGTTTGACTGAGTTGATTGGCATGGTTTTCTTGCTCCTCCTTACTTTGCTGTGTGCCTGGCGGTGCAAGGGCAGACACTGCCCGTCGGCACACCGGACAACCCGGTACTTATCTTATATCATGGGCGCAAGTCGCGACGCCACCCGTGCTGAATGAGGCAACCGACAAGAAACTTGTGCGCGCCGGTTGCAATCATCTATGCATTGCGTCTATAATCGTTCCATCGGTGTTGCAAGCTCAGTCCGCTTCAATGACCAAGTACTGTACCGATGTCGAGGATGCCGTCCGGACTGATCAACTCACGTAGCGTACTATGCCTTCTAGCGAATCGCTCCACAAACTCGGTGTTCTTGCCGGCGCTCTGATGATAGGCGCCGGGCTTCTAGTTGGCGTGCGCGCGTTTTCGCGGCTACCTGTGTTTGGCGGTTCCCTGACAGAGGGAACCGCGCGTGAGCGCACCGCAGAAGTGACCCCCATTGCCTCTCCGATCGCATCGGGCAGGTCATCAGGAGAGTCTGCGGCGTCCACTAAACCCACTGCGACACCGGCGCCACTCTTCCAGATAGGTGCGACGGCGCAGTTGCCGGACATCCTCGCCCGGGCGCTAGCAGAATCTGGATTACAAGTCGTGCCCGTGGCCAGCGCAGAAGGCAATGCGGGCGTCGATCTGGTTTACGCATACGATGAAGAAAACGCCAATCTCGAAGAGCCCATCTTCCGTCAGGTATATACGGTCGTCGGTCCCTTCGAATCGCCGTCGACAACGATTACCATGGACCAAGTGAAGGATGCTTGGCTAGGCGAGAACCGCCGCTATCCCACGCTGGCCGTTCTGAATCAAGACCTGGCCGGACTCGAGACTCTGTTCGGACCTGTACAGCGTTCCACGCCCATCACCTTCGACTCGACGCAGGACGTTCGGGATGCGCTCTATGATGGCGTCGCAGATCTCGCCATTCTGCCATTCGACCAGCTAATGCCTGAACTCACCGTCTTTGAAGTGAACGGAATCAATCCTTTGTGGACGGACGGCCAGTTCGACATTTCCAGCTACCCGCTCATTGCAATGCTGTACGCACTGCCGTCTCCGACCACTCCAAACCAGGAGGCGCTATCCGACTTCGTAGCTAGTCTGCCGACGTCGAACCGCGATGCCAGCAAGCTCACGACTGTCGCCATGACGGGTGTCACTGCCATGGTGCGCTTCACCGCCGCGCGCATGGACCAGCGAGGCAACGCATGGCCCGCCGAGGATGTAGGTCCGACGTTGGCTGCGGCCGATATTACCGCCATTAGTAACGAAATTCCTTTTGTGGACGGTTGCGAAACGGACCTGGACCCGGACAATATCGTCTTCTGTAGTAAGCCCGAATATATGGAGGCGCTACTGGCGGCCGGAGCCGACATCATAGGATTGACCGGAAACCATCAAAACGACCACGGTCCCGATGCCGCACTGCGTTCACTGCAATACTACGAAGACGCTGGCTTGAAGGTCTACGGCGGTGGCGCCGACAAGGCCTCAGCTATGCAACCACTCGTGGTCGAGCACAACGGGAACAAGATTGCGTTCCTGGGCGCTAACAGTTATGGGCCGCCGGAGGCTTGGGCCACAGATTTTCTGCCCGGCAGCGCTCCGTTTGACCTCAACATCATGTCGGCGATGATTCGTAGCCTGAAAGAGGATGGCGACGCCGACGTGGTCATGGCCGAACTCCAGTATCAGGAAAGCTACGACGTCGTCCCGTTGCCGGACCAAATGCAGGATTTCCGGGCTCTTGTGCGTGCAGGCGCCGACGTGGTCACCGGTGTCCAGAGTCACGTCGTGCAGGCCGTGGAGTTCCTGGACGGCAAACCGATCCTCTATGGGTTGGGCAACCTTTTCTTCGACCAGATGTGGGAGGAAGATACCCGAGAGGGTATGGTTGCCATGCACACCATCTATGATGGCCGTCTCATCTCGACCCGCCTGTTGCCCACGATCTTATATGATTATGGTCAACCTCGATTTGCCTCCCCTATTGATGGAGCGCGCATTCTTCAGCGTGTCTTTGACGCTCTGCCTTGAGTAGATACGTTGTCGGGTTGAGACCCTGCATCTTGCAGGGCTAGTTTGTCGCGCATATACTGTAGCGCACTGTGCGGTAGTGTAGTGGAGGATAAGGAACCATGAGTCCAAAATCGTCGTCAAAATCTAAGTCACGTGGTCGGAAGAGGTCGAATTCGGCGTCCAGCAATGTTGGACTCTGGATCATTGGTATCTCCGTCGGACTCGTCGTGCTGGTCATTGGCATACTAGCCTTCACCAGCAATCGCACGCCGTCGATTGCGATCGCAGCGCCAGATCTCCCGGCGGAATGGCTCGACGGTAAGTCAATGGGCAATCCCGATGCAGCAGTCGTTGTCCAGGCTTGGGAAGACTTTGTTTGCCCTTCCTGCCGTGAGTGGACGACCAACGTCAAGCCGAAGCTTGTCGAAGATTATGTCAAACCAGGTCTCGTAAGGCTAGAATTCCACCAGTTCCCGCTTCAAATGCATGCACCGGGCGCATCCATGGCGGCAAACGCCAGTGAATGTGCGGCCGACCAGGGCGGTTTCTGGCCATACCATGACCGGTTATTTCAGGTGCAGGTGGCGGGACAATCAGCCTACACGTTGGATCGTCTGGTCGAGTACGCCGATGCATTGGGGCTGAACGGTGACGAATTGATGCAGTGCATGACGGCACAGACGCACGCGTCCGACGTACTGGATTCCTACAACCAGGCCGTGTCCATGGGTTTGGGCGGTACGCCGTCCATTATCATTAACGGCAAGTTGGTACAGGACGCATATGACTATCGGGCTATGAAGGCCAATATCGACGCGCTGTTGGAAGCGAGCCAAGGTAGTAGCGACTGACGAAGGTACAAATGAGATTCCCCTATTCGAAGGTTCCGTCCCGCGCCGGGTCCCTATGTTGGACTCGGCGCCTGATGCGGGTGGGCGTCCTATGCCGCTCTGTATGCCGACTGGCCGGCGTGCTCCTGTTAATTGTATTAACCAGCACACGACCGGCCCCTGTGGCGGCTCAGAATCCGCAATCGGGGATCACTTCGCCGGCGCCCGGCTCGTCCATAAGCGGCAACGTACCTATCTTTGGAACTGCCGTAATCGAACCGTTTCAGAAATATGAGTTGCACTACAAGCTGGAACCGAGCGGTGACGACGCCTATATCTTTTTTGCGTCCGATACTGTGCCGGTTGTCGACGGGCAGTTGGGCGTCTGGGCGGCGGATTCACTGGCGCCTGGCATCTACAGCCTGCGCTTGCGTGTGGTGAAAACTGACGGCAACTATGCTGAATATTACTCGCCCAACTTAAGCGTGAACCAAGGGCCGCAGCCCACGCCTACGCCCGATGTGACCCAGGAGCCGACACCCACGCCTATTCCGACGGCAACATTCACGCCCGCGCCGCAGCCTACCCCCGTGGTGGGCCAGGTGGAACAGCCGGTGGCACTGGAACCGGAACCGACACCAACCCAGGCCGTGGCTATCGCCGAGGCCGTACAGCCGGCGGCGGGCCAGCCCGAGACGGTGAGCGGGTTGGAAACCAGCAGTTCCGTCGCCGAGGTACAGGAACCCAGTGTGCAAAGCTCGAGCGTCACGCGCGAATTGGGAGAAGCAGTCTCCTTCTCTAACCTGCGCAACGACTTCATGAACGGTGTGCGCGTCAGCGCCGCAATAATGCTGAGCGTGACAGCGCTGTACGCGGGCAAAAAGCTATTCTCGTGGGTCTGGACCCAGTTTTCATAGAGTCGATCTAGGGTGCAGGAACTCGCACTCACTAGATCACATACAATTTGCCTGTAGGAACAAATATGGGCGGAACGTCTGTTACGGGCGATCCTGCCCTTTTCGTGTTCCCGTCATTCTGAGGAAATGTGCGTGTCGGACCGATATCTAATTGTAGGACTGGGAAATCCCGGACCGCGCCATCAGCACAATCGCCACAACATCGGTTTTCAGTGCATTGACCTATATGCACGAATACACAAATTTGACCTTTCGCGCACTCAACACCGTTGTGTAGTGGGCGATGCCACCGTGGCTGTGAATCACTCCACATACAGAATACTAGCGGCTAAGCCCTTGACATTCATGAATGCCAGCGGCGAGGCCGTGGGTCCGCTGGCAGCCTATCACCGCATTGCAAGCACAGACATACTCGTAATCCATGATGACCTAGACCTGGAGTCCGGCACATTGCGTCTTCGCCCAGGAGGGAGTTCAGGAGGTCAGAATGGCGTTAAGTCCATCATACAGCACTTGGGCACGCAGGATTTCCCGCGTATCCGCGTTGGCATCGGACGTCCCCCGGGTCGGATGGACCCGGCAGCGTATGTCCTGCAAGATTTTAGCCCACGAGAAGAAGAGGTATTTGGCCCTTTGCGTGGCCGCATTTGTGATGCGATCGATTGTTGGCTTGTCGATGGGATCGAGACTGCAATGAATCGTTTCAATGGATAGCGTAGGCTGAAGGTGGCGCGCATGGGCCGCCATCATTTGTAGCGCGAGGAAGAATCCTATGCTTTCGCATCTGGTAGAGAGTCTGAACCGGCTTCCATCATTCAGAAGGCTATTGGTTACGCCCGACAGCACTGCCCACGGGGTTCTGCAGTCGGCGCGACCATTCGTCACTGCCGGCCTCCACCGTTTCGGAAGTGGCCCCGTACTGCTGTTGGCCGGTCGGGGAGAACTGGCGCGCGAGTATGTGGATCAGCTCGAGCAATGGCTTCCGCCGATCGAGGATGGTGGTCCGCCGCTCCGGTTGTTTGCCGAACCAGACTCCTTGCCCGGCGAACGCATACACTGGAGCAGCAATACCCGCCAGCAGCGCCTGACAGCGCTTGCCGAATTGCAGTCGCGCAACCAGCCTGTTCCGCCTATTGTCGTGGCCAGCGTACGTGCGGTCATGCAAGTCACATTACCAGCGCGCGAGTTGCGGCTGGCGCTGCGCCCGCTCGGCGTCGGCGATTTCATCCGTTTGGAACAGTTGATACACGGGTGGGTGGAGAACGGCTATGGTCCCTCCGAAATCGTGGAGGAACCCGGCACATTCGCACGTCGCGGCGGTATTATCGACGTGTGGCCGCCAAATCTTCCCGCGCCCATCCGAATCGATCTCTTCGGCGATGAAGTGGACAGTCTGCGCGTGTTTGACCCGGCCACTCAGCGCACGCTACGGCAAGTGGATCGTGTGGAGATTGGCCCGGGCAGTGAAGCGCTAAGCAAGTACGGACCGGCGGCGCTGCAACGGCTCGGCGTGCAAGGCGATAGCCTGAACGATCCGCGCAACGTAGATGCAGCAGTCGAATCTTCGCCCCTCATGGACCCCGCACTTCTGCTGGGTGTGCGCGAAGAGATTCGTCTGGAGGTAGAACACCTTGCCGGCGGTCAGAGCTTTCACGGTATCGAATGGTATCTGCCCTATTTCTATCAACAGCCGGCTTCTCTGTTGGACTACCTACCGTCGGATAGCGCCGTCGTTGTGGATGATATGTCGGATTTCGCCGACGTTGCGGAGGAGATGGAAGAGCAGGCGCGCACCCTAAAGAACGAACTGGAGAGCAGTGGTGAGCTGCCGCGCCATTTTGCATCATGTATCTTTACCACCGACCAACTTCGCACGGCCGTCGCCATGGCCAAACCCATCGTGCTTGGTTATGGCGAGCTAGATGGCGCTGAGCCGTCGCAGCACAGTTCGCTTGCACACAGCTTCGCGCCCGGACCGCGCTTTGGCGGAAAAACAAAACAGATCGTCGATTACGTCCAGCAGCGCCGGCAGGAAGGAGCTGGCAGCATTCTGGTAACGCGCCAGGCGGCGCGCATGCAATCGCTGCTACAGGAGGCGGACATTGTTGCCCACGTCCAGACCGAACTCTCTCACACGCCGCGGGCCGGTACGATCGATTTAGTGCAGGGCGTTGCGCACGAAGGCTTCGTCGTTCGGGATCTCGATGCCGGTTCCGATACATCGATAGAGGTAGGTGACGCTGGCGGATTTGAAATCCTCTTGCTTACGGATACCGAACTCTTCGGATGGAGCAAACCTCGCGCCCGGCGGCGCACCGCCAGACAAAGCAAAGTAGCGGCGGAGATTTTCTTCGCAGACGTAAAGTCGGGTGACTATGTCGTACATTTGGAGCACGGCGTTGGTCTATACGACGGTCTGGTGACATTGGATATCGGGGACATGTCGCGCGAGTATCTCCAGGTAAGTTTTGCTCGCAACGACAAGCTATACGTACCGGTGCACCAGGCAGAGCGGTTAAGCCGGTATGTGGGCGCCGGCGAAAAGACGCCCGTAGTCAGCAGGCTTGGGACGGCCGACTGGCAGACGGTGAAGGAACGGACGAAACGCGCCGTCGAGGATATCGCAGAAGACTTGCTCAAGCTGTACGCGGAGCGAGAACTCTCGAGCGGGTATGCCTTCAGTCCTGACAGTCCCTGGCAAGAAGATCTGGCCGCCAACTTCCCCTATGAGGAAACCGAAGACCAGCTGAATGCCATAGACGCAGTCACTTTGGACATGGAGGCTAACAAACCCATGGATCGTCTCATCGTGGGCGACGTAGGATATGGCAAGACGGAAGTGGCTGTACGCGCCGCGTTCAAAGCAATGGTGGACGGTAAACAGGTTGCAATGCTTGTGCCAACCACGGTGCTTGCCCAGCAACATTATCGCACGCTAAACAGCAGGCTCAACCGCTTCCCGGTCCGCGTTGAGATGCTGAGTCGCTTTCGCACGCAGGCACAACAGGCGAAGATCATAGAGGGCCTGCGCAATGGAACTATTGACATGGTCGTCGGTACGCATCGACTTCTCAGCCGCGATCTGGAATTCAAGAGCCTAGGGCTTCTGATAGTTGACGAGGAACAGCGCTTCGGAGTCGCGCAGAAGGAGCGTCTCAAACAGCTGCGCACGGAAATCGATGTGCTGACCTTAAGCGCTACACCCATCCCGCGCACACTGCATATGAGCCTTAGCGGCGTGCGCGATATGAGCACTATCAATACGCCGCCGCGTGAACGCTTGCCCATCCACACCGTGCTCTCTGAGTACGACGAAACGCTCATTCGCCAAGCGATCCAGCGCGAGCTAAATCGCAACGGCCAGGTATTCGTCGTAACGCACCGCGTACGCGGCATACAACGCCTCGCGGACCGCATCAGGCATCTGGTGCCGACGGCCAACGTGGTCGTCGGACATGGCCAGATGCCTGAACGTGCCCTAGAGAATGTAATGATTCAGTTCTCAGACGGCGAATACGATGTGCTGGTAGCTACCACCATTATCGAGAACGGCTTGGACATTCCCAACGCTAACACGATGATCATTGTGCGCGCGGATCGATTCGGACTGGCCCAACTCTACCAGCTACGTGGTCGTGTAGGTAGAAGCGCTCAGCGAGGATATTGTTACCTGCTATACGACAGGAACACGCCATTGAGTTACGATGCGCGACGACGCCTTTCGGCCATCATGGAGAGCAGCGAGGAGTTGGGGGCTGGTTTCCGCATCGCCATGCGCGACCTAGAAATTCGGGGCGCTGGCGATCTGCTAGGCGCACGTCAGCATGGAAACATTGACAGTGTAGGCTTCGACCTTTATACGAGATTGCTGGCTCAGGCTATTAACGAGGCCAAACGCAAAAAGGCTATCTTCGACCGCGCAGCGGAGACGGACGGAGATACGGACGCGGCGGCGGCCTCCCTGCCTAGCGAAGCTGCCCAGGGCGAGCATGATAATCATGCGGCGACCGAACATATTGATTCGAGCGACACTGCACTGCTGGACTTGGAGAGCCCCTTCGATATCGCCGACCCGCTCGCGCCGCCAGTACTTTTGGATCTGCCCATCGACGCGAAGATCCCCGAATGGTATATCGAAGAGGAACAACTGCGCCTGCAGACCTACCGGCGTATCGCCGGATTGACGCACCAGCAGAGCATTGATGAGATACGCCACGAGTTGCTGGATAGATTCGGAGCAGCGCCCGACACGGACTCAGTCCCAGTCGAAGTCGAGAATCTTTTCTACCTTATCCGTGTGAAGATTCTTGCGTTACGCGCCGGCGTGGAGAACATTGGTCGCGAGCTAGACCAACTTGTGATTCGCAGCGAGCTACTCGAAAACATGGATCGCCGTTCCATGCAAAACCGCCTGCAACAGGGGTTTTCAGCCCACGACGAGTCCGTATCGCCAGATGCACAACCTCGCGTAGCGCGCCGTGCGATTTACCTGCCCATAGACAATAAAGATCTGTGGCGCACAGCACTCGTGCGTACACTCGAAATCATGGCGTACACATAATCCTGTTGTGGGTTATATCCCACATCTTTGTGGGAAAGATGTGGGATAAATGTGGGATATCGTGTCAGTGTGTGGCCAGCTTCCGGCGCAAACGCACATATTCTGCATAGTCAATCTGTTTGCGGCGACGAATATAGTCGCGCGTGGCGGGCGCCCTGTCCTGGACGTCCGTTATGCGATCGGTAACCGTCAGGTCGAACGCGTCTGAACCCGCACCACTGCCGTAGCTGACTACCAGAATCCGCTGACCCGGTTTGGCCACATCCAGCACAGCGGTTAGCCCGACCAACGCCGCTCCTGCATAAGTATTGCCAATCTCACCCACGAGCAAGCCCGTCTGCCACTGCTCCGGTTTGAAACCGAGCATCGACATCGCGCGCGTTGGAAACTTCTGATTGGGCTGATGGACGACGACATGATCATAATCTGTGGCCTGCGACCCCATTTCAGCCATCATCGCCTCGGCTGTGGGCAGAACGTGACCAAAATAGCCGGGATCACCGCTGAACCGTTCGGCGTGTCTTGGATAGTGTGTGGTGGGCCTCCGCCAGAAATCTGTCGTGTCGGACACGAAGCTACCTGTGCGCGAATAGACGGCAATCGCATCTTCCGCTGGACCGATGATGAAAGCCGCCGCGCCTGCACCGGCCGTGTACTCCAGGGCGTCGCCGGGGCGCCCCTGCGCTGTATCCGCGCCGATGCTCAGCGCGTAACGAGCCATGCCGCTCCCTACAAGCCCTATGGCAGCCTGCATCGCCTCCGTGCCAGCCTTGCACGCGAACTGCCAGTCCGCAGCCAATGTGGCTGGGGTAGCGCCGATTGCTTCGGCCACAATCGTACCCGTAGGCTTTACTGCATACGGATGGCTTTCGCTCCCGACCCACACCGCCCGGAGTTCTTGTGCATCGATACGTGCACGTGCCAGCGCGTTGCGCGCGGCCTCGACACTCATGGTTGCGGTGTCTTCGTCCAGGCCAGGCACCGCCTTCTCTTTCACAGGGCCGGCATCGTCAGTTCCGGACCAAATACGGCTGATCTCGGTACCAGGCAACCGGTATCGCGGCACGTAGCCTCCGTAGCCGATGATACCTACAGCTCGTAATGGTTGCTCATGCATTTTTTCCACCTCCACCTATATACCTGAACTGTTCAGGCCATTTCGTCCAGCAACTGTCGTGCGCGTTCCTCTCGGATCTGCCCTTCTTGAACGAGCCGTGCAGCTATTTCCTCGACCTGAGCCGGGGTTGCTCCTGCCGACACGGCCACCTGCCGCGCGTGGAGAGCCATGTGCCCTTTCTGAATCCCATCGGTTACCAGCGCCCGCAGCGCGGCAAGGTTTTGCGCCAGCCCCACGGAAGCCATCACCTCCGCTAACTCGCGAGCCCCCTGCACACCGAGAATTTTCAGCGCGGCGCGGGCGGTCGGATGCGATTTCGTAGCTCCCCCGACTGCGCCCACTGCTAGCGGCAGTTCCATGTGACCACATAGCATCTGCGTAGAACTGAGGCGCGACGCCTTTTCGGAAGATTCATCGGACAGCGATCCTGTCGGCTCGCCCATTACGACATCGTCCGTCTCCACATGCCAATCAGTCAGTGCGCGATAGCTGCCGTCCCGTGCCGCGTATGCGTGGGCGCCCGCTTCCAAGGCACGCCAGTCATTGCCCGTTGCGACCGCCACCGCGTCGATTCCATTCATGATACCCTTATTGTGCGTAGCAGCACGATAAGGGTCGGCAACTGCAAACGCGTTGGCGTCGGCGATCGCCGACGCCACAACCTCTCCGGTGGCCGCTTCCGTCGCTAAGGCGTGCGCTGGGATACGTACGGAGGCCCATGCCGTTCGGCGGTCGCTGAAGTTGCTGAGAATGCGCAAAAGCGAACGTCCACCACTCAATTGCTCTAGCCGAGGAGCGATGGCCTCTGCCGCAGTGTTGATCGCATTCGCGCCCATTGCGTCGCGCACGTCGAACATGAGATGCACAACCAGCATCGGTTTGGTCGGCGTAACCGGCAGCTCCCGAACAATGATGTCAATTGGCCCGCCGCCGCGGGCGGAGATCGATGGGCTGGTGTTGGCCAGGGCCAACAGATCCTCTTTATGTGAGAGAATACGTACCGTGGCGGCCTCCCGGTCCGGAACGTCGATCAACTGAACTTGTGCGACCATGATGGGTTCACTGCTTCCCGCGTGGAATCCTCCACCTGCGCGTGCAAGTCTTGCCGCAAAGCTGACTGCTGCTACCACAGAGGATTCTTCGACCACCATGGGGACAAGGTAATCCCGGTCGTTGATCAAAAAGTTCGTGCCAATGCCGAGAGGCAACGCAAAACGCCCTACCACATTCTCGATCATGTGATCGGCCTCGGCCAGAGAGAGGCTCTCCGCCAGCGCAATCTGGTCCTCTTCCGTAAGATCAGCCCAAGCGGTGACGATGGACAGGCGTTCAGCAATCGACATGCGGTAGAATCCGCTAAGTCGCGAAGTCTTGTAGTTGCCCGACGGCGCCGGCGGCTGTGAACCCATGGCCATATCCCTCGTTTGTCCAGGTCCGGTAGGATGCTATTGACTGAACGCGACAAGCGCTCTGCTGATAGGCAGGTCCAGCAACTGCGGCGCCATGGCAAAGCTGATCGACACAATCAGCGCAGTCACTGCGATTGCGATATTGAACGAATTCTCCCGCGGCATCGTCCGGTTTTCCAGCGGCCCGAACAGAACTCGAGCGAGACGCACGTACCCTAAGATCGCGCCTGCAGACGCAATCAGTACAACGGCAGCCGGTCGCCAGTCGGTCTCCGCTACTATCTGCAGGGCCGCCCAGTGGCCCGTGAAACCGGCGCTCAGCGGGAATCCGGTCAGTCCAAGCCCTCCGATCAGAAAGGCTGCGCTGTTCCACGGCATTCTGCTTCCCGCTCCCTGCAGGTTTGCCCGGTCCAGACCACCCGTATTCTGCTCCAGGACAGCCATACCCGCAGATGCCGTCATAAGGCTAATGGTGCGAAGCCCAAAAAGAAAGAGCACAAGTGGCCAACTCCGGCTTCCCGGTACAGCTAGCACGAGGACTATGAGTCCCCAGTCATGCATGGAGGAATAGCCGACCAAACGACCCGCATTGCGCGCACCGGCCCCTGCAAATCCTCCCCATACGGCCGTAAGCAACCCAGCCCAGGTCAACCAAACACCCAGCGGAGCGAACTGGGCCATGAACTGAAACGTAGTCACCGCCCGAAAAATCAAATGCAGCACGGCAAGTTGGTAAAGCAATGTCAGCAACGCAGCTGCTATTGGGGGTGAATTCTTGGAAACCAGCGGCATTGCGCCATGAAGAGGCATTGGCGCAAGCAGAATGATTAGCCCCAATGCCATTAGCTGGGCCGAAGCATACGCAGGCGATAGATCTTGCGGATTGAGCGGCATCTGCTCGATATACCAGGAAGCGAGCAAGAACAGTGGAAACGCCAACAATGGCGGAAAGAGGCTGCGAAGAGGTCCGGATGCGGAAACGCTTCGTCCAGCCTGGAGAACAAAAACACCGCTGGCCGCGAGTACGGCCAACAGCAGTGGCACGATCAAACTCGGCGCGAGGGGGCCGACCGTCACAAGGGCCAACACCACGTAGCCAGCGGTGAGGGCCAGAGCAAACGGCACAAAACTTCTTCCCTGGCTGACATTTGCGGCCAATATGAAGGATACAGCTACCAGACCGAGGCTGACAGCCAAGATCGGAATGGCACCCGCCTCCATACGCAAGGTGAAACCGAGTCGCTGTAGCGAATCGCCGACGTCGATCAGCATCCATCCGGAAGCAAGCGGTCGTGACAGAGCGCCTGGGTCGGTAGGCCAAAGCCAGATGGCCAGGCCGGCCGTCACCGCTGCGCCGATTATCGCAGTGACTCGTTCCCAACCGCGCAGCAGGTAGGTAATAACAGCGGTTAGCAGCAGCACGCCGATCAGGAGACCCGGCATGCTGGTGACATGAATATCGCTGGGATTCATCCGTCGTCCCGCCCCGCTGCAAAGTCGTCTGCATCTTCCTGCACTGGCGCGCCCAGACCCGCATCACCAGATCCTTCATCGCTTGAGCCCGGGGCCCGAACAGCGTTTCTCGCCCACCTAGGCCAGCGCCGACCTACGGCGGCACCGATGGATCCCGTCACGGTAGCAACGCCGATTCCCGAATCAGCGTACGCCGTCTGGGTCGGAAATGCGATATCAGTAAGGACCGTCGGCTCGGCCTCTACCTGCACACCTTCTGCGATCAACAGATAGCTGCAGGCAAGTGCAACCAGTAGCTCTAGAATGCCGACGAGCGCCACTAGCGAAGGAATCTCCAACACGCTCGCCACGAATGCCTGGATGACCGTGATCCACAATAAAACCGCCACTCCAGCGAATAATGGGCTCGCGCCAAGCCCAAGGATCAGCACAGCGCACAGAGCCAGCCAGCCGTAGAGTTGAGCAACATTCCCGTCCGTCTCAGGAAGCGAAACCGTAATATCAAGGAGTCTCCATGCACCGTACAGGAGCGTCACGGCCATTGCACGCAACCAAATCGACCCTGACTGGCGGGCCGTGGGACTGGATCGGATCACTTTGGAGGCCGACATCGCCAGGATGAGGCATGACAGTGCCATAACGGCCGACTGAATCAGCACCCATTGTACTGGAACCTGAGATAGATGGACTGTGACAGCGCCGACTGCGGTCTGTACGGCGAATACGACCAGCAAAGAAAATTGCCAGGACCAGAGGATAATGGCCAGCGCAACCAACGCGCCTGCCAACGTAAGGCCCAAAGGGGACGACAGAAACGAAACCGATTCGGCCATCATGCCCAAACCGCTTTTGCCCACATGTTAGCGTACAAGAAAGTAGCCCAACAACAGGAATACAGCGACCCAACCAACATATCCTGCGCCTTCGACCAATCTCAATACCTGTCCCCATGCGTCGCTGATGCGGTCGATAACCCACCACGAGAACTGAAACAGCCACTCTAGACGTGCCAATACGCCGATCTTATCGAAGAGACCGCCGAACGCGCCCCACAGCGCCGGGCGGGCAATTACAAGACCGATGCCAAGCGCCAATGGCGCGGATACTGCTATCCAAACCGGCATCTCCGCCACGACACTTGGCGGGTTCCCGAGCATAGGAGGAATAGCATTCTGCATGCTTGCCAGGCCCGCTGCGACCCGAGGGAAAAAACCAAACGTTGCGAGTGGCACTGCCAAGGCAATCGTCGCGGCCATGAGCCTCACGATTGCGCCAGGTTGCAGGAGCTGCTGACTCTGCCGCTCCGGATCACTCCAGCTGCGCAGCAGCGCTGCGATCTGGAAAGATTGGGCGACAACAAAAGCGCCAAAGAGGGCCAAGAACAATGGATCCGGTCTCAGCAATCTTGCCAGGGAGGGCTGCGTGAGGAAACCAGGCGTAAACGGAACCCCTGCGAGCGCCAACGCGCCCACGCTGACAGGAATCTGCCACCCCCAAAGCTGATACACCTCCTCGCCCACTAACCATAGTGCCCCGCCAAGTGCGAACGCGGTTGCGGGCCAGATTAGCCCCTCAGGACCTGGACTGAATGCAAGGGTGCCGGTCAAAGCCACCATACCTGCTGAGGTCACTAACACGAAGGTGGTGAAATGCGTTTGCTCCTTCGCAGTCCAAGCGGCCACGGAACTGCCTAGCAGAGAGAGCGTAAGGAGGGCGATGATGTCGGGCTGCATGTGGATATATTCGCTGCCGAGCGCGACAGTCCATCCCAGCAACCAGATACCGCACAGCACCGGCACCATGTGGTCCAGCAGGCGATCGGAAACCGGCACGCGTTGGCGTCCCGAGGGCAACAGCCAAAGGTGAAAGGGATATATCCCCGCACGGATCAATGCAGCCAGCAGCATGAGACCTGCGGTCTCGGGAGGTAAAACACCGCCGGACAGCGCCTGGCTCGGCCCAAGAGGTCCGGCAGGTAGCAAGCCGATCAGTAGAAGTAGTGCGCCCAACAGACTGAGGCCGCGTGCTTGGTGCTGCGGGTTCCGCAATGTCTCAGTTCCAGGTGCGGACAGCTCCGTTTGCACTGCGCCACGCAAAATGATGATCAGATCCAGTAGTACCCAAGTAAGCATGGTCGTTAGCACATTACCGCTGCCCACGAACAGCAGTCCGGCTGCCAGAACGGCAAGATGAACTGCCAACGATGAATGTGCATGTCGCGTGGATCGCTTGGTCGTGCCATCCGAGCTGTTGCTGAGGTCGAGCATGATGCCGATGCCGCCGAGCAGTAGCAAGAGTCCGGAAACATACCAGTTCCAGCCGTCCCCAACCCAGACCAAATTGGTGCCCGTTTGCAGCGGCGGCTGCCAAGGCCGGCTGAAGGTAGGTACAATGGGTTGCACGCGCAAATCAAGAAATAGCCAAACGGCGACGGCGAGGAATCCTAGGGCAATCCCGGTCAACCAGCCCGCTCTACGCACCCACCGGCCGATGACCATCTCGGTGGCGGCGCCAGCCAATAACACTAGCGCTGGACCCACCGGCGACGAAAGCACCTCCAAGACCGTAGCCACAATCGCTAGCTCAGGCACGGGGAGTTTGCCTCTTGCTTATCGTCCAGCCGTCTGTCATTCCTGCTTGCGCAGGAATCATCTCCACGACCCGTATTCTCACTCGCTTGTCATTCCCGCGCAGGCAGAAATCCACAGCCTGCTCAACGCATGGGCCATGATTGCGATAAGGGACCACGGCATCGATCACTAGCCGCGTCCCCCGTCCGTCCAGAGCAACTCTCCGGTCAAGACCGTCACCGCCTGTCCAAACAGACGCACGCGGTCACCTTCCAGACGCATGCGCACACGTCCACCTCGAGCCGAGACCTGTCGTGCATCCATCTCGCCACGACCTAGCTTGCCAGCCCAATACGGAGCCAAGCAACAGTGTGCAGACCCCGTCACTGGGTCTTCTGCAACGCCGGCGGCCGGTGCGAAAAAGCGCGAAACGAAATCCACTCCCGCATTTTCCCCGCGTGCAGTGACGATCACGCCCCGTGCTTCGACCTGCGCTAATCGGCCGAAGTCCGGCGCAAGATCGCGCACAGCTTCCTCGCTGGATACCTCGACCAGATAATCGAACTTGCTCCTGCCCACATGGACGGCCTCCACGCATAGACTCTCAAGCAGACCCTCAGGCGCCGGCGCCGGTTGTGGTGGAGTCGACGGAAAATCCATCTCGATCCAATCGCCACCTTGGATGCACGTAAGCGTTCCGCTTCTGGTCTCGAAGACCGCAGCCTCGCCGGGTTCAAGGCGACCCGTCTCCCACAGGACATGGGCACTGGCCAATGTCGCGTGCCCGCACAGGTCAACCTCTGTGCCTGGCGTAAACCAGCGGAGCCGGAAACCACTGCCAGCCGGATGCAGAAATGCCGTCTCTGACAGGTTCATCTCACGCGCCACCGCCTGCATCCATGCATCTTCCGCCACTGAGTCCATCACGCACACCGCGGCAGGATTGCCGTGGAACGGCTTGTCCGTGAATGCGTCCACCTGGATAATTGGCTGTCCCATCGTCGATCTTCCATTCATCGTTTCAGTCCACTGCGGCAGCGCCACTGCGCCGCTGCGTCACCCGGCAGTTAATCTGCATCGGGTGCGGTGTCCGGGCTGCAGACCCGCCTGTTCAGAGCCGCGTTGATTGTAGTTCTATCGGCAAGCACGGGCAAACATTCTGCCACGGGTGCGCACACTCGGCTTCTGCTTCGTCCGCGTAGACCCGTGATATAATCCGGCCTATCGTCAAAGACCAGCCCTTGTCGCCCGAAAAGGAAGTCTGTTCCATGTTTCCACAAATCGCGCCTGTTCGGCAGATGACCTCATCGGTATCCATCTCGGATCCGGCAACAGAGACCCGTTCGGCACTGGAAACGCTACCCCTGTGCCAACGCATTCAGCCAGGCATGCGCGTCGCAATCGGCGTCGGGAGCCGTGGCATTAGCTGTATTGGACAGGTCGTCGCCGCCGTCATCGATGAAGTGCGCGCTTGTGGTGGCGAGCCCTTTCTCATACCCGCGATGGGGAGCCATGGCGGCGGTACCGAAGAGGGTCAGCGTGAGGTACTGGAGAGTTACGGTCTCAGCGAGGAGGCAACCGGTGCGCCGATCCGATCCGATATGTCAGTTGTGCAAATCGGCGCCGCGCCCGATGGCATGCCCGTGTACTTCAATACGGTGGCCGCAGAGGCCGATGCCATTGTCGTCGTCAACCGCGTGAAACCGCACACGAGCTTTCGCAATCAGTGGGAGAGTGGACTGCTCAAGATCTTGGCCGTAGGCCTAGGAAAACGTAAGGGCGCGGAGACCATTCATGCCTGGAACGTCAGGGACGCGATGCCAAAGGCCGCAAGAGTCATCCTGGAGAAGCAGCCAGTGGTCGCTGGAGTGGGTATTGTTGAGAACGCACTGCACCAGCCGGTGCATATCGCCGCGATTCCCGCAGAGAAGCTCATAGAAGCCGAACCAGCTCTGCTCGAAATGGCCTGGCGCTATTTGCTTCGCATTCCGCTGGAACCCCTTGACCTACTTGTCGTGGGCGAAATAGGCAAAGATATTAGTGGTACCGGCATGGACACCAACGTGATCGGAATGTGGCGCAGAATCGGCGGTCCGGTCCAGCCGGACTATCGCGTTCTGGTTGCTTTAGACCTGACGCCCAACAGTCACGGAAACGCCATCGGCGTCGGCCATTGCGACCTCATCCCCCAACGGCTGCGCGACAAAATTGACATAGCGGCCACGTACACGAACTGCCTCACCGCGAGCAACTTCGCGGGCGGCAAGATCCCAATCACACTGCCCCATGACGAAGATGTCATACGGGCCGGGCTACCCAAGGTTGCCCCGGAAGAAGCGAGAGTCGTCCTGGCTCGCAACACGCTGGACCTGGCAACGCTGTGGGTGTCGGAATCGCTATTGCCCGAAGTCGCAGCGTCAGAGACACTGGAGCAAATGGGTCCGCTACGCCCTATATCGTTTCACGAAGGCGATCTCATTCTACCGTGGAACACGGAAGCGCCGACACGCTGATCACCACAACCAAATAAAGAAAAAGATGCGCCGGATGCTTCGGCCTTTTCAGTTTGTCGACTAAACGCGAGAGGTTGCCTACTTGGTTTTTCCAATCGTCTCCAGATAAGCCTGCAATGAAGCTATGCCCTCCGGGCTCACCTTGTCAAGCCCGAAGATGTGTTCATTTCCATATCCACCGCCGGTGCGCAACAGATCGGTCAACCCATCTACGTCCAACGCATACGCGGCAATCGGCTCCGCCTTGCCGGACACGCCTTCCAGCCCCTCACCGTGGCAGTCAGCGCACAGACGCGTGTAGACCTGCCCGCCAAACACGACGTCCACTTCCTTCACCGCTGGCGTGGCGGCAGACTCCGCGACCTTCGTCGCATCGATCATCGTCGTTGGCGCAGCAAATTGCGCGGCTGGCATTGTAGGGACGGCACGTCCGGATTGTGCGGCTGTGCTCTCCAGCGCGCTGTCATCGGACCCTGACGCGGGCGCGCCTTCATTGCCTCCTCCACCGCACGCCGCAGCGAAAAGCATCACACCCATCATCAACAAATAGCCGGCCCTGCGTATCCAGGAAAGTCGTCGTATTCTCATCTTGGCTACTCCAGCATCTTAGGATCTAGGGCATCGCGCAATCCGTCGCCCATAAAACGAAAACCCAGCATAGTCAGCGCGATGGCGATGGTCGGGAAGACGGCCAAATGCCATGACACGCGGATATAGGCATTACTGATGCCCACCATCTGCCCCCAGCTTGCCATTGGGTCGTTGATGCCGATCCCAAGGAAGCTGAGACCGGCCTCGGCAAAGATGGCCGCCGGTATACCGAACGAGACCGCAACCAGAATTGGCGACAGTGCATTGGGAACAAGCTGTTTTGTGATGATGCTCCATTGGCTGGCGCCGATGGCGCGGGCCGCCTCCACGTACTCCTTCTCACGCAGGGAGAGCACCTGGCCACGCGTGAGACGCGCGATATCGATCCACGCCGTGATGCCCAATGCCAGAATCACCTTGCTCATTCCACCGCCCCAAACCGAGATCAGCAGAATGGCGAAGAGCAGGCTGGGAAAGGCGGTCATGATGTCGATGAAGCGTGAGATTACCCAGTCGACCGTGCCGCCCATGTAGCCGGCAAGCCCTCCCAACGGCACGCCAACCAATACCGCTAGACCCATTACCGATAGCCCAACCACCATGGAGGTACGCGCTCCGTAGATCAGGCGGCTGAGGAAATCCCGCCCGACTTGATCCGTGCCCAACGGGTGAGCAGGATTCGCACCCGGGAGCAAGCGGACACGGTCGAAATATACCTTTGTATAGGGATGAGGAGATATGACGTCGGCGAAAACGGCCAGGAATAACAGTGCACAGACAATCACCAGTCCGAAGACGGCAAGCCGGTTGCGGAAAAACCGCCGCCGCGCATCGCCTAGCAGCGTGCGCTGCTTCGTCTCCGCCTCTTTCCTGAGGACACTGTCAGGGACTGCAGCTCTTGCGACCACGCCTAACTCCCTCCCCTAGCGCCCAAACGCACGCGCGGGTCGATCATCGTATAGGCCACGTCAGTAAGAAGGTAGACGACGCCCCACAGCAGTGCAATCAACAGCCACAGAGCCATAATCATGGGGTAATCACGGTTGATAATACTTGTGACGAAGTATCGGCCAAGACCGTTGATGCGAAAAACAGATTCGATAAAGATACTGCCGGTGAGCAGGTTCGGTATGAGCACGCCCAACGCCGTCACCATGGGGATCAGCGCATTGCGAAACACGTGCCGCCACATGATCGTACGGTCTCGGACCCCTTTGGCACGAGCCGTCCGTACAAAGTCCTGCCGCTGCACGTCGACAATACTGGAGCGGGTATATCCCGCGATGATGGCCATCGGCGCCAGCGAATAAGCGACGACCGGCATGATCCAGTCATTGCAGAATGCCTTGTCGCCGATTAGGCACACGGCTTCTCTGCCGGCCCATCCGCCCATCGGTAGCCACTTCAGATGAATGGCGAAAATGAGTATCAGCCAGAGCGCGATCACGAAATTGGGCACCGTATAGCCCAAAGTGGCTACAAAAGTCACCACCGTGTCGATCCATGAGTTTTGGTGATAGGCAGCATACACCCCCATGCTGATACCCGTCGTGAACGCCAGTATAACCGTGAGCAGGCCGACCTGAACCGTCACGAACCATGTCTTGCCTATCAAGGCGGCAACCGTCGTCTGCGGCTGCTGGAAGGGAATCCCAAAATCGAAACGCAGCGCATTCTTCATGTAGTTAAGGTATTGGACATGCAGTGGCTTGTCCAGCCCATACTTACGCAAAATGTTAGCGCGTGCGGCTTCCGGCAGACGACCTTTGCTCTCGTCAAAGGGACCCCCCGGGATGGAGTGCATCAAGAGAAAAGTAAATACTGATACGATGAAGAGCACCATCACCAGTGATAGCACCCGACCGAGAAGATATCGCCCCATACTACAATTCCGCGTCTATTGTCAGTTGCATCTAATTGGTAAGCAGCGCGCGATACGTAACACACAGTTTTCGCGCCATCCTGCATCTTGCGCCTATCTCCGATCCGGCGCTGTAGGCCACCGCGGACATAGTCGGTCACCTAACTCCAGAGAGGGACAGCGTGCACGCTGTCCCTCTCAAGGTTGTGCCGCAAGTACACCGAGTTCCCGGAGGCTTGCAGTATACGTGAAGTCCCCGCCTACTCGGGTTTGGCCAGATAAACGTTCGACATCGCAGAATCATTGCCCCAGTGGAAACCAGTGATACCGTTGGAATCCGGCTCTCGAATCGCGTCACCCATCAGATTCGCGGCGACTAGATCGCCAAGCCATCGATGCGCAATGAACACGCCGCCGACGTCGTCTACTAGAATCTTCTCGGCGTCCCGGAACATCTGATCGCGGGTCTCAGGATCACCCACCAGCGCGCTGGCATCGGCGACGAGCTGATCAAACTCGTCGTTCTTCCACGAGTGACGTCCGGTGGAGACCCAGATGCCCAGCAGGTTCGACGGATCCAGGTAGTCCATACCGTAGGCGATCGCGCCAAATTGCAGACCGGTCGGCCGGGCGTTCATGGCATCCATATAGGCCTTGTAGTCCTTATTCGATACCTCGATATCGATGTTCAGACACTCGGCAATCG
>JBJYXA010000713.1:49365-53294 GCA_046259705.1 Caldilineaceae bacterium | reverse complement strand
GGGATTCCGGTCTGACCGGAGTAGGTCCAAGAGTTGACCGGCAGTCGACCAAGTGGCCGGGTCCAAGCCAATCTGCTAGAGGGAATACTCGAAATTGAGGCCTTCGGGCCAAGTGTCCTGCGGCTCGTAGCCCAACACGCGGCGTGGCAACTCCAGGTCGAGTCGCGGCGAATTCTTGTACTTGCTGATGGCGAATACGGTCACGGATTCTCCGATCGCTGGCGTCGGTGATTCGACCACGCGCTCATAGAATCGCTGTGCATCGGCGTGGCTGAAGAATACATCGACGCCCCACTTGCTTGACTTGAGCACGTCGGCTTCACCAGGATTTCTCGGCAGCCAGCCGATGCGCACATTGACGACCGAAATATCGTGGAGACGAGCGTACATATCGCCGGTTACCTCAGCCCAAACTTTGGTCAGCGCGTAGTGGTTCATCGGCGCATACCCGTCCGCAGTCTTGAGGACCGCATCATCTCGATGCATTCCACTGATAGTCTGGATGGAACTCGCCAGCGAAAGTCGTTGCACGCCGAATTCTATGGCGGCCTCGCAGATATTATAGAGGCCGATGACATTGGGGCCGAGCAGGTACTGAATAAAGTCCGCCCGATCGGGGTATGCGCCCAGATGCACGATGGTGTCCATCCCTTCGACGGCTTCACGTACCTTGTCCCTGTCGGCTAGGTCCCCCTGGACATAGTCTTCCACGCCCGGCGTAGCGCGGCGAGCGAAGCCGCGCACATAGTGGCCGCGACTAAGTAGATGCTGGCAGACCGGCTGGCCGATGGCCCCGGTCGCTCCGGTAACGAGGACGCGTTTCGGTTCGGTGGCTAATTCTGTCATGGTATTGGACATTTCCTCATGGGTGGCTGACAGCTAATACAGTGGTATTTCCTCAGAGATGGTGACGCCGATATCGAGGCGTAGGGTTCGCCTGTATGCAGGGTAGACACAAATGCCGGGCGATCCACTCTCGCCGGTGGCGAGCAGGGTTCCCGTCATTCCCGCCCATATGGCAAGCAACGCTGTTCTCCATCAAGTGGGTCGCTGTCTACACACACCGGGCAGAACGTCTCGAGCGCCATTCGGGTAGTATAGCAGACGGGATCACAATTGACGCATTAGGCGCCTCAGGCAGAGCTCCCCTATTGCGTAGGCTTGGGCTGGCGAACTTCCTGGAGCGTTGAAGCTGCGATACGACACCTGGGGACGCGTCGCGTGCATAGACCTGTACGACGAATCCAGTTCACTCTACGTTGGTATTGTCGTTTGTCAGGTTGACGCCTCTGCCGTAGAGGAAGAGCGCTGGTGTCAACAGAAGACCGGACATGACCATGGCCGCGCGCAGCGAGCGTAAGCCTACGGCGCCTACGACGGGTCCGCCGGCTACCTGGCCGAAGGCATCAGCCTGTGACACCATGGACAGTACCGTGGCGCGTACACGCGAGGGGATGTTGCGGTTCAGCCACGTCTGCGAAATGGGGTATTGCACGGCCCGCAGTCCGCCAGCCAGCCAGAATATCAAGGTTGCCACAACGAAACCGCTCGCCAACCCAAATCCGATCACCGATAGGGCCAGCAGTGCTGTCGCAAACAACAAGGTGAGGCTGAGTGCTCGTGTGTTGTCCAAGTTCACCCTGCGCATGATTCCTTCCGAAACGACGACGCCCATGAGCAACGAGCCGGAGCGTATGATGGCGATCCAGGCAACAGGCTGCAGGTCAATAACGGTGGGAAACGCTATGTTGACAAGGTAGTGCGCCTCCCAAAGGCGATCGAATCCTTCGCTGAACGCGCCAAAAACGACGGCTACCAGCAAGAACATGAGCACCACAGGCTGCACGCGCACGACCCGCATCCCATCGCGCGTGGTGTGCCACATGCCGCGCCACGTTTCCCGGTCGGGAGCGGATGTGCGGTTGAAACCGTGTTCCGGCATGGCGAATATCAGGAATAGCACCAACACCAGTATCCCCGCACCGCCAAGCCAAATGGGAAGACTTAGTCGCTGCGAACCCAACCAGGCGCCGGCCACCGTACCCGCAAAGCCGCCGGCCAAGCTCAGTTGTTGATAGCGGACGAAGGCTCGGCCAACGTTGTGATCGCCCAACTCATCCGCTATCCATGCACTCGTGGCGCCGCTGATGAAGGTCTCGCCAATGCCGCGTAGAAACTCCGCCGCTAGGATGATAATGAATGCAGGAACGAATCCTGTAATCACATAGCAGAGGCCGATAAGCGCATAGCCAATGATCACGGAAAGCCGGCGGCTGTAGGTGTCGGCCACTACGCCTGTGGGAATTTCGAACAGAAACACCGTCAACTCCAGGGTAGTGCCGACCAGCACGAGCTGCAGCGGGTTCATGCCCACCGTCACCACATAGTAGACGGTCAAAACGGTGAACACCATGCTCAGAAGCGTGGCGCCAGCTACGGCTATGATCATGTAGACGCGGTATGCGCTGAGCTTAGGCAACTATCCCTACCTTACTGCGTTTGTGCATACATCTTGAGACGACTTGGGATTCACAAAGGGCTGTGATTATACTGGAGTTGTGGTCGTTCGTCACGAATCTTCACAGGTCACCAATGCATCTGGAATATTATGGAGGTCCGAATCCTATGCCAGAACAGACCATAAAACCCGTGCCGGAACCGGCTGATCACGGGTCGGCTCATGAGAATACACAGGGCTCCTGTAACGTATTGGTTCATAACGACGACGTTACGCCTTTTGATTTCGTCATCCGTACACTCTCCTCCGTGTTCATGCTGTCAGACGAATTGGCGGAGCATATCGCCACCACGGCACACGATAATGGCACGGCGGTGGTAGCCATCCGGCCGCGGGCGGAAGCGGAGATGCTCATGCGGGTCGCTCTTGGACGGGCGAAGAAAGACGGATATCCGCTAGAGTTTACCCTCGAAGACAGGTAGATCGGTCGATGCCCGGGGACCGCGAGTCTCAACACAATCCTCACGGCGACGCACTCGAACCCGAGTGGCTGCACGGACATGCGCATGAGCCAAACCCCGATCCGCCGACAGAAGATGCGACGTTTGCGCTGTCGATCAGTGGCCATGAGAAACGGGCAATCCTGCTCAGCGATCTAGACCGGCTTCCGCAGACAGAGGTACGCGATTGCTATATCGTCTCCACAGGCCATGGCACGTCGGGTCCGCACGCGTTTGCCGGCGTAAGGCTGGCGGATCTGCTCGCCGAATACCTGCCGCCCGGCATACTATGGACATACGTGGACGTGCTGAGCGCCGACGGGTTTGGCAACCGGGTAGTCATCGAGGAACTGGAATCCGAAAGTGGAGGCAGACCAATTCTGTTGGCGACAAAAAGGGACGGCAAACCCATCACGCGCGCAGAGGGACTGGTACGCTTAATCGTGCCCAGTGAGACCGACGATGCGCTACGCCAGGTGAAATGGATTGAATATCTTGAAGTCCGATAGAACGCCGCAGGAGCCGGAGCTGAAACCGTGGCGGACACGAGCTCGCCGCCAAGTTCTGCAGGCCGGAGACGGACGTTTTCTTGCAATAGAATACCATATCGTCGAACTGCCGGACGGAGAGATCATCGAAGAGTGGCCGTGGATTCGCTCACCCAGCTTCATCAATGTCGTCGCGGAGACCACTGGCGGTCGCTTCCTATGTTTTCGACAAACTAAATACGCAGTGGAGGGAATCACCCTCGCTATTCCGGGTGGGTACCTTGAACCCGGCGAAAACGCGCTGGAAGCGGCGAAGAGGGAATTGCTCGAGGAAACCGGGTACGCGGCACCCGAATGGACTTTCCTTGGCGAGTATGCAGTAGACGGCAATCGTGGCGCGGGAACCGCACACCTCTACCTGGCGCGCGGTGCGGCCTGGCGCCAGCCCATCGACGCCGACGACCTAGAAGAACAGGAGCTATT
>JBJYXA010000713.1:10909-49265 GCA_046259705.1 Caldilineaceae bacterium | reverse complement strand
TACCTACCCCATCGAAGCATCAGACGGCAGCCGAGTCGCAATGATACGCGCAGAGGGAACAGCCACGCGCTTACAGTGAGGGCCACGCCATGGTCATTATCCATCGCCTGCTTGTTCCTATTGATGTCGGTTATCCTGGCCGCCTGTGCCGAGGATACGTCCGGGACGAATGATCTGACATTGGCTGAGTCTGTGTCGTCAAATACCAGCGAGCCGAACTCGCCGACGCCTTCCCCGAAAGTTTCGTCAGGGGCCGATGGCGCAGAAGTATTTGACCTATCTGCGCAAGATACCACATTCCTTTCGCTCATCGAGGCCGCTCTGAGCGAGCACCCACCGCCACGCGAGCACATCTACGTGGAGTTCGTCACGACTGGTGGTGTTTTGTGGCAGGGGGAACGCCTCACATATCCCGATAAAGAGCTACTGTTCTTGCAGCAAGCAGAGACGGACGGTAGTTTGGCCATACGCTGGGATGCTCCGTCCGGCGTAGATCAAGATGCCATCCTCTCGGTGTTGCCGGAGGCAAACACGGGCGAAGGCGCGCCGGCAGATGTCGGTGTTCAGCATGTACGCGCCCGGCTGACTAGCGAAGGCGAGAAACCCGGTGGCGCTACTGTCTGGGCATTCGACGTCACCATTGCTCATCCCGATGCGGGCTGGGACGATTACGTCGATGGCTGGCATGTGGAGACTAGTGACGGGCAGATTCTCGGCACCCGCATATTGCTCCATCCACACGTAGATGAACAACCTTTTACCCGTAGTCTTAGCAACGTGTTGGTGCCGGACGCCGTAAACGAAGTCCGTATCCGCACACATGACTTGGTGAGCGGATACGGTCCTATCGCTGTGACTATTCCGCTCGATGGGCCTGCCGCTGGAGACGGTTATGTAATCGAACGGTAATTCCCGCGCCTTGGCCGAAAATCTGTTTCGGGTCACCTTGTCGCCAACAGCTATTCGTCGTCGTCCACGATTCCACCGGCGGGCATATCGATATCAAGAACCTTGCCGTGGAAGTCGATGACGATGCGGAAACCCATCATGCCGAGCCAGCGCAATGCGTCCTCCGGGATCGGCTGTCCGACAGCCTCTTCCATACGGTCGATGGATGTTTCGACCGCCGCCTTCGTGAACAAATCATCTTGGCCCATCATGTCGAGCATGGCGCCGACAGCAAGGTCGCGATTATCCTCTACCTGTTCACGGAGGAAGCGCAATACCTGCCTGTCGACTTCCTCGGCGTCGATGTGGCGGCGGAAATCGTCGTCCAGTAGCACATAACAGGCTTGGCTGCCCACCGACGTTACGTCTAGAGCATTGCCTGCCTCGTCAAAGACAAGTCCGGCGAACATCGCCGTATGCGCCATGTCAACCCTCTCCCATCAAACATCGCAATTGCGCCGTCATATTACTCCAGTGCACTATCCAGGAACTCAAGACTACGCCTTACGGAGTCCAACGGTTGCTTGGGAAGATCGTGCTCGACTATAAACCATTCCGCGCCCGCAGCTTTCGCCGCCGGCAGAAGCTTGGACCAATCCAGCGTGCCATGGCCCACGTCGGCAAAACCCATCTGATCCTCGTTTTGCCCAGCGGGTGCGATGTCTTTGACATGTACGCGCGGACAGCGACCGGCATACTGTGCAAGAAGTTTGAGGGGATCGACGCCGCCCCGCACGATCCAGGCAACGTCGGGTTCCCATTGCAGGTTCTCGGGCGACGCCCCCTCGAATAGCCACTCGAGTGCAAGCTTCCCGTCTAGCTCCTCCATCTCCCAGGCGTGGTTGTGATAGACGAACCGCATTTCCGATTCGACACACCGCCGGCCGATTGCATCCAGGCGACGGCCCATCTCGACCCAGCCGGTAGCGTCCGCGGGGCGTATGTTCTGTGGAAGGGCGGGTAACACGAGACAATCATTTGAAATGGCCTGGTTGAACGCAATCACGTTGCCAAGTTCGTTTTCAAACTGCTCGAGGGGCACGTGTGTGGAACAAGCAGTCAGCTTGTTGGCATCCAACAGGTCCTTCATCTCGCTTGCGGTGAGCCCATGATCTCGAATCGTCTCAACTCCACGATAGCCCATATCGGCCACCTGATGCAGCGTCTGGGAGAGCGGCTGATCGAGCATACGCAAGGAATACAGCTGGACAGCAATTGGTTTGGTAGTCTGATCTGGCATTATTGCTTCTTCCTATGGCGAATTTGTCTGGAAAAATCTGGTTAGCTGTCTTGGGATAGTTGTCTTAGGGTAGTCGACGTAGCTAGACTGAAGATTCCGCCGCCGGCGTCATATTGAGACATGTATTCAGCCCATGGAAGAGCGAGTCAAGCAGCCACTATGCATTCACGAAGACCGGTGTAGCGCTGGGTGACTTGGCCATTCCGCACCGCCATGGCGATGGCCCTAGGCTGCCCCACAAGTACTGCTAGACGGCGCGCTCTCGTGACGGCGGTGTACAGCAAGTTACGCTGTAGCATCATATAGTGGCTGGTGAGAATGGGGATCACCACCGCCGGAAACTCAGAACCTTGGCTCTTATGGACACTGATTGCGAAGGCGTGCGCGAGTTCATCCAACTCCAGAAAATCATAACGCACCGGCCTGCCGTCCATGATAACTGTCAGATGCTGCATCTCCAAGTCTAGCGCCGCAATTTCGCCGATGTCACCGTTGTAGACTTCTTTATCATAGTTGTTGCGAATCTGCATTACGCGGTCGCCGACTCGAAAAACACGGTTGCCGGCCAGCCGCTGAGATCTATTGTCGCGTGGCGGATTGAGCGCCTGCTGGATGGCATTGTTGAGCGCGGCGACGCCGGCCACGCCACGATGCATGGGGCTAAGCACTTGAATATCCGATGGTGGGATGGCAAAGCGACGCGGAATGCGCTCCTGCACCAGCTCTACGACTAATTCTGCCGCACGGGCCGGATCATCCGTTCTGAATACGAAAAAGTCGGAATCAGACGGATTGGATAGGTCAGGCATCTGCCCCCTATTGATGAGGTGGGCGTTTGTGACGATCAAGCTACCCTGGGCCTGTCGAAAGATCTCGCGTAGACGCACCACCGCAGCGCGGTCGGGCTGAGCGATTGCGTCAATGGCGGCGATCAGATCCGCCAACACGTTACCGGGACCTACGCTCGGTAGCTGGTCGACATCGCCCACCAGCAAGAGGTGCGTGCCGGGAGCAACCGCTTTGAGCAAGTGGTTAGTCAGCACCGTATCGAGCATGGATGCCTCGTCCACGATCAACAAGTCAGCCTCCAGCGGATTCTGCGCATCTCGCTTGAACGCGAAACCCTCACCCGGCTGAAATTCGAGCATGCGGTGGATTGTCTTGGCAGCATATCCCGTAGTCTCTGCCAGGCGTTTTGCGGCTCGGCCGGTTGGCGCAGCCAACATCACCCTGTGACCAGCCTGGCGACAGAGTTGCAGCACTGTACGGACGGTCGTCGTCTTCCCGGTCCCGGGGCCGCCCGTAATCACGGCAACACGTCTGGTTAGTGCGATCTGCACCGCTTGGCGCTGTTCAGGTGCCAGGCGGATGCCGCTGGCGCGTTCGACGCTGTCAAAGCTGACCTGCCAATCATAGCTGCGGAAAAAACTGCTCAAGCGACTAGCGTCATCACGCAATATACGCAATACCTGGTTGCCCGCGCCCTGTTCACTGTAGTACATGGGGGTCAGGTAGACAGGGCGACTAGTCTCTAGAAGCGCAGCTGCGCGATCTACTGTCGATTCTGCGTAAAGTTGCCCATGCTCTGCGACCAATTGAGGAACAACGCCGGTTCGTTGCGTTGCCGGTGGCAAACCGTCCCCGCCAGGAGTCTCGGTAACCTTGACGAAATCCTGATCCCAAAGCTGGGTAATCCCTGTCGCTGCCTGTTGCGGGGTCACGTCGAGCAATTGGGCGGCATTCTGCAGCAATTGTGATGATGGCAGGAAGACGTGGCCGTTGTCCGCGGCCTGGTTGAGTGCGTAAGCCACTCCTGCCGCCACGCGTTGCGGAGAATCTACGGGAATGCCCAGCGACCGCGCGATCCTGTCGGCGGTAAGGAAGCCTATTCCATAGATGTCCTGCGCCAGCCGGTAAGGGTCCGACTGAACAATCCCGATGGCGTCATCACCGTAGTACTTGTAGATCTTGGTGGCCAGGCTTGTAGATACCCCATTGCTTTGCAGAAACAACATCACTTCTTTGATGGCGCGCTGCTCTGCCCACGCCTTGCGAATCATCTGTACGCGCTTGCGGCCGACCCCAGGCACCTCCGTAAGGCGCTCGGGCGCCTGCTCGATAACGTCCAACGTATCTTCGCCAAAGCAGGCTACGATTCTCCGTGCAGTTACCGGGCCGACGCCTTTGATCATGCCGCTGCCGAGATACTTCTCGATGCCGGCGATCGTGGCGGGCAAAACCGTATGCATATGCTCTACCACGAATTGGCGGCCGTATTCAGGATGAAGCTTCCACTCACCGCGCAATTCCACAAATTCGCCAATATTGATTGACGCCATATTTCCCACCAATGTGACTTGATCGGACTGGCCGAACAGGTCACGGGAATTCAGCTCAGGCGTCAGTTTTGCGACCGTGTACCCGGTTTCTTCGCTGTGAAAGGTGATACGTTCGATAACACCGCGCAGGGCATCCATAGGGCTGAGCGTAGCATGAAGAAACAGGGTTCACAAAGGGAGATCTGGGAAGTAATTTGCCGAATTCGACCGTCTGTGCTACATTGTTCTGAGCGATGGTGCTGGATCATGCGCCTTGCACAGCGGTGATCCGGCCGGCAGTCATCGAACTGTAGTGTTACCAGGGCGTCCTGGAGTGCTAGAATCAGGAGAAATGCATGAGCATTACCAAAGCGCGCAAGACCGAGTTGATCAGTGAATATCGTATCAGTGATCAGGACACTGGCTCGCCAGAGGTACAGGTAGCAATCTTGACGACGCGCATCGATGCGCTGATTGACCACCTGAATACGCACAAACATGACGAGTCATCTAGGAGAGGTCTGCTCAAGTTAGTGGGTCAGCGTCGACGCCACCTGGCCTATCTGAAGCGAGCGGATACGCAGCGCTATCAGGAGTTGATTCAGCGACTAGGCCTGCGCAAGTAGTACGGTGACAGTGAGAGGGGCGACACCAGGTTGGTAGAGGTGCTCGTCCCTTTTTGCTGTCTAGTATTGTTGACATCACAGAGCGAAGTCATATCTGTGTAAGATCTTGTACAAAATATCGTTTGATTTGCAGTATCGTGGAACAGTGAGCAGGTTAGCGGGGACGGCTTTCTAGGCAGCCATCGCGAAAATCGAGGTCCGGCATTGGAGAGCGCGGCGAAGGGTTGAGATTGCCGCCCAGACAAAGCCAATCGGCGCCGGGCAGGATGAGAATGCTTCGCATCGCTCTCCAGTTCCGCACCTCGATTCCGTACCCGCAATCAACGTACACTGCACCATAGTACTGCCTGTGCCATTTCGCGGACTGCGCGAGATGGCATCACTCATGCTGTTCATGAAAGAACATGACAGCCAACAAGGAGTACGAAAATGCAGTTGTTTGATGATTCCAAAGTATTTACCACCGAACTTGGTGGTAGACCCTTCAGCTTGGAAACCGGCATTCTAGCCATTCAGGCGGGCGGTGCGGTCACAGCGCGCTACGGCGACACCGTGATTCTTGCCACCGCTACTATGAGTAAGGACGTCCGTCCCGGGATCAATTTCTTCCCGCTCACGGTGGACTTTGAAGAGAAACTCTACGCAGCCGGCCGCATCCCAGGAAGTTTTTTCCGCCGAGAAGGCCGGCCAAGCGAGCAGGCCATTCTGCTGGCCCGGCTCATCGACCGTCCTTTGCGCCCGCTCTTTCCCAAGGGTATGCGCAACGAGGTACAGATCATTCTGACGCCGCTGAGCGTAGATGGTGAGAATCTGCTTGACCCGGTCGCCATCATCGCTGCGTCGGCGGCCCTCTCGATCAGCGACATACCATGGAGCGGCCCCATCGCCGGTAGTGCAGTGGGTTTCGTCGACGGAGAATTTGTGGTTAATCCGACCGCGTCACAGATGGAAAACAGCAGCCTAAATCTTATGGCGGCCGGTACCGACGACAATATCCTGATGGTGGAAGCCGGCGCCAACGAGTTCCCTGAAGATATGATGCTCGACGCGCTCAAATTCGCGCACGAGTCCATGCGGCCGGTTATCGACCTAATCAAGAGTATGCAGGCGGAAGTTGGCAAAGCCAAGAACGAGGTTACTCACTTCCTGCCCGCGAACGAAGTGAAGGAAAAGGTAGCCGAGATCAGCGTGGCGAAGGTTTCGCAGGCATTGTCCGCTGGACTGGACAAACACGGCCTGCAGGACAGGCTTGCCGAGATTCGCGGTGAGACCGAATTGGCCATGGCAGAAGAATTCGGCGAGGAAGACGAACTGCCTATGGGCGACGTCGGCGACGCGATGGACGCAGTCGTCAAGGAATCCATGCGCCAGCGTATTCTCAAGGAAGGCGCACGACCCGATGGTCGAGGTACGACCGAGATTCGCCCGATCCGGGTACAGGTCGGCAAGCTGCCTCGCGTGCACGGGTCCGGCCTCTTCATGCGCGGCGACACCCATGTGCTTACGATCGCTACACTGGGCACACCCGGCGATGCACAGCGACTGGACACGCTTCAGCCGATGGAAGAGAAGCGCTACATGCACCACTACAACTTCCCGCCGTTCAGCACCGGTGAGGCTTATCCGTTGCGCGGACCGCGACGCCGCGAGATTGGGCATGGCGCACTTGCCGAACGCGCCCTTCGCCCCGTGGTGCCTGAGGACTACCCATACACGTTACGTTTGGTCAGCGAAGCTGTCAGCAGCAACGGCTCGACGAGCATGGCCTCCGTGTGCGGCAGCACGTTGGCATTGATGGATGCAGGCGTGCCCATCACGGCGCCCGTCGCCGGAATCGCCATGGGCCTCATTCAGGATCAAGATAGCGGCGACTATGTGGTGTTGACCGATATCCAGGGCATGGAAGACGCCCTGGGTGACATGGACTTCAAGGTCGCGGGCACGGAACACGGCATCACTGCCCTGCAGATGGACCTAAAGATCAAGGGCCTCGACTTTGAGATCCTGCGACAAGCTCTGCAACAAGCGCGTGAGGGCCGGCTGTTCATCCTTGGCAAGATGTTGGATGTGTTGCCGGAGCCACGCGGCTCCTTGAGTCCCTATGCGCCACGCATCTTGTCCACACATGTGGACCCGGAGAAGATCGGCAAGATCATCGGCCCGGGCGGCAAGACCGTTCGCGGGCTGCAGGAGAAATACGAAGTCAAAGTGGATATCGATGAAGACGGTACCGTGTATATCTCGGGCGAAGGCTCAGGCGCGGAACTGGCGCTCGCCCAAATCGAAGCCATGACGGAAGAAGTGGAAGTGGGCAAGATCTACACGGGTACTGTGGTGCGCGTCGAACCCTACGGCGCCTTCATCAATATTCTGCCTGGCGTGGACGGGATGGTTCACATCAGCCAGTTGGCCGACTATCGAGTGGACAAAGTAGAAGACATTGCCAACATCGGTGATGAGCTAACGGCGATGGTCATCGACGTCGACTCGAACGGACGTGTGCGCATGAGCCGCCAGGCAGTGCTGGAAGGGTGGAGCGTCGAAGATGCGCAGCAGCGCGATCGGGGCGGTTCCCGAAGCAGCGGCGGTCGGCGCAACAATTCTCGCGGCGGTCGTAACGACCGGCGCCAAAGCCGCTAGAATCCGCACGCCCTAACCAGGTTATGGCCGATTTTGGCCTAACGTTGTACACAACCGGCAGCCATTGGGCACAATCCATTGGCTGCCGGTCTTTATGTTACAGCGCCGCCAGCTGCCATGTCCCAGCGCCGCTTGTACTCTATCTTGCACGCCGGTGCGGGAAAATTTCGCTGCGCTCAGATTGACAGTTGCCCCGAAGCTGAGATACGCCTTGGAACGCGATTCCCGCTAGACAAATCGAGCGCTGCGCAGTATACTGGTGTCAAATAGAACGCTTGTTCGCAATGCGTATCAAGCAAAGGTTGCAAAGTCAAACTTGTCAGAGAGGCAGGTTTGCGAGCTTTACGGTCCTGCGTCAGACAAAATGACACACCTCTCGGCGAGATTATTCTTTCGCTGGCGTGTTTTTTGCGAATGCACTCGTCCTTTGGCGTAACCGATTTTGTGTGCCGCAACCGAGTGTGGGGGCTACGTGTCCAGCGTAGTCGTGTTCATTTGAGGTATTGAAATGCCGCCACTTCAAGTCGTCAGTGAATTTGAGCCGACGGGAGACCAGCCGCAAGCGATCGACAGACTTTCCGAGGGCATCGAGGGCAGTCTGCGTGATCAAGTGTTGCTGGGCGTGACCGGCTCCGGCAAGACCTATACGATGGCCAAGGTAATTGAGCGCGTGCAGAAGCCTACGCTCATCTTGGCGCATAACAAGACGTTGGCAGCGCAGCTCTACAGTGAGATGCGGGAGTTCTTCCCTTACAACGCAGTAGAATACTTCGTCAGCTACTACGACTACTATCAGCCGGAAGCATATATTCCGCGAACCGATACGTACGTCGAAAAGGAGTCGATGATCAACGAAGAGATCGACCGGCTGCGGCTCGCGGCGACATCGTCGCTGTTCAGCCGGCGTGACACCGTGATCGTGGCTTCCGTTTCATGCATCTACGGCCTGGGCAGCCCCCAGGATTATGGCAGGGTCGTGCTGAATCTGCGCGTGGGTGACATGATACGCCGCAACAACATTCTGCGCCATCTGGTCGAGATCTACTATGAACGCAATGACAGCACGTTGCAGCGTGGCCGCTTCCGCGCTCGCGGTGATGTCCTTGAGATTCAGCCCGCAGACCGTGAATTTGCCTATCGCATCAGTATGTTCGGTGACGAAATCGAACGCATCAGCGAAATTGACACGTTGACGGGTGAGATCCTCGCCGACCACCAACAGATCGACATTTTCCCTGCCAAGCACTTTGTGACGCCCCAAGCGCGCTTGGAGGAGGCCCTGGTTGACATCGAGGCTGAGCTGGAAGAGCAGGTCCGCCTCTTCGAAGAACAGGGCAAGCTGTTGGAGGCGCAGCGCATTGCGCAGCGAACTCGGTACGACCTCGAGATGCTGCGCGAGGTAGGCTATTGCAGTGGTGTGGAGAATTACAGCCGCCCGCTCTCCCAGCGACCGCCCGGCAGCACACCCTGGACGCTGCTCGATTATTTTCCGGCCGACTGGTTATTGATGGTCGACGAAAGCCATATGACCATTCCGCAGGTGCGCGGCATGTATAACGGTGACCGTAGTCGCAAAGAGGTGCTGGTCAACTATGGGTTCCGGCTTCCGAGCGCACTGGACAACCGGCCGCTGCGCTTCGACGAATTCGAGGATCACATCAGCCAGGTGATCTATGTCAGCGCTACGCCTGGGCCCTATGAGCAGCAGAGGGCGCAACAAACGGTTGAGCAGGTCATCCGGCCTACGGGCTTGATCGATCCGCCGGTGGAGGTTCGCCCCACCGAAGGTCAGATCGACGATCTTTTGAAGGAAATTCGCCAGCGCGTGGCGATGGGTCAGCGAGCCCTGGTGACGACGCTCACCAAGCGCATGGCGGAGGACCTTACCGAATATCTGGCCGAGCTGAACATACGCGTGCACTACCTGCACAGTGAGATACATACTATCGAACGTGTCGAGATCCTGCGCGACCTTCGTCTGGGCGTATACGATGTCGTGGTAGGCATCAACCTATTGCGTGAGGGTTTGGACTTGCCTGAGGTTTCGCTGGTTGCGATCCTCGATGCGGATAAGGAAGGTTTCTTGCGCAGCGAGAGCGCACTGATTCAGAACATCGGACGTGCGGCGCGCCACGTGGACGGCAAGGCGATCCTATATGCCGACAAGATCACAGCGGCGATGCAGGCGGCCATGGACGAGACCGCTCGCCGGCGCGAGATTCAGTCACGCTACAATCTGGAAAACGACATCGAACCGCAGAGTATCGTCAAGAGCATTCGCGACCTGACTGACCGTGTCAAGATACTTGCCGAGACCAAGGAAGAATATGGTACTGGTGAAGAGGATGCGCGCATAGCGGAAGCGGCCGACCTGCCTGCGGACGAGCTGGCGCGGATGATCAAACAGATCGAGAAAGAGATGAAAGATGCGGCCAAGGCACTCGAATTCGAACGCGCGGCCGCGCTGCGAGACCAGCTGATGGAACTGCGCGCGCTGGAAGTCAACGAGCGCGTGGGTGGCGGATAGAGACACTCTGTAAACCGATAGAGCGAGTAGGGAAAGTATCATGAGCGGCAACAACGGAACCGCGGTCGAAATCGGACAGGTGCATCCTGCCGACATTGTAGAACAAATGCAGGGCGCATACCTCGACTACGCCATGAGCGTGATCGTCAGCCGCGCCTTGCCGGATGTGCGCGACGGCCTGAAGCCTGTACACCGGCGCATCCTCTACGCGATGTACCACGACCTAGGTTTGGATCACACAAAACCGCATAAGAAGAGCGCCCGCATAGTCGGCGAAGTCCTGGGCAAATACCATCCCCACGGCGATTCGGCCGTGTATGACGCGATGGTTCGCATGGCCCAACCGTTTAGCCTACGCTATCCCCTCATCGACGGGCAGGGCAACTTCGGCAGCGTAGACGGCGACAACGCGGCGGCTATGCGCTACACCGAGGCAAGACTGGCCGAGATCAGCCAACTCATGCTTGCGGATCTGGAAAAGGATACCGTCGAATGGCACGACAATTTCGACAACTCCCTTCAGGAGCCGGACGTCCTGCCCGCCGCGTTGCCCAATCTATTGATCAACGGCTCCAGCGGCATCGCAGTGGGCATGGCGACCAACGTTCCACCTCACAATCTTGGCGAGGTTGTCGACGCGCTGGCGTTCATGCTGGACAACCAGAACCGGCTCGACAGCATCACCGTCGAACACCTGATGCAATTTGTCAAAGGCCCCGACTTTCCCACCGGCGGCATCGTCTACCGCTATCGCGACGAAGCCAAAAGCGAAGATAGCGTCGACGTCATCGCACAAGGCTACTCCGTTGGACGGGGGCGGCTCATCATCCAGGCCAAGGCCCATTTTGAGGAGATGAGCCGTAGCCGCAGTCGCATCGTCGTGACCGAATTGCCCTACCAGACCAACAAGGTTGCCTTGCTGGAGCGGATTGCTTCGCTGGTACGCGACGGTAAAATCGAAGGCATTACGGATCTGCGCGATGAGAGTGATCGGTCGGGAATGCGGGTGGTTATCGAACTGACCCGCAACGTCGAGCCCAAGGATATCCTTGCCGATCTCTTCAAACTAACACCACTGCAGCAGACGTTTGGCATGCAGATGCTGGCGCTCGTCAATGGCGAGCCCATCATGCTCGGCCTCAAACGCATGCTGCAGCTCTTTATCAATCACCGTCTGGAAGTATTGCGCCGGCGCTCAGAATATGAGTTACAGCGCGCCCGAGATCGCGCACATATCTTGGAAGGTCTGCTCAAAGCGCTAGATATCCTCGACGATGTCATCGCCACGATCCGCCGCAGCCGCACCGTTGAAACCGCGCGCAACAACCTGTGCAAGAACTTCGATTTCACGCAGATCCAGGCCCAGGCGATCCTAGATATGCAGCTGCGGCGACTGGCCGCGCTGGAGCGTCGCAAGCTGCAAGACGAGTACGATGAACTGCTGAAGCGCATCGCATACCTGGAAGACCTGTTGGCACACCCGGAGAAAATGCTGGCAGTTATCAAAGAGGATTTGCTCGATATCAAGGAACGATATGGAGACGCTCGACGGACACAGATCGTCGACCGCACTAAGGGCACGCTTACTTCCACAGACCTGTTGCCGGACCAGGCAGTTTGGGTATCGGTCGACGCACAAGGCGAATTGCGCCGCTTCGAACGGACTCGCGTCTCCTCGACGACCATGCGCGAGGTGGGAAAGGGCAGCGCTATCGAGTTGTTGGCGGCCAATACGCGTGACTTCCTGTATCTGTTTGGGAAGGACGGTCAGTGTCGTCGCGTCTCGATCCATGAAATCCCACCGCACGGTGAGAACAAACATGCCGCCGACCTGACCGAGTTCACGCGCCGCGACGACGTCACCGCGGCCCTGGCCCTTCCGCGCATCGATGCGGAATCAGCACAGGGATATCTATTCCTGGTGACGGAGAATGGCATGGTCAAACGCGTCACATTACAAGATTTTCTGTCTGCCGCAGCCGCAGACCCCGTCGTCATGAATGTGGACGGCAAGGATCGTCTGCGCTGGGTGCTTCATACCCAGGGCGAACAGGAGGTAATATTGGTATCAGCGGCCGGCCAGTCGATTCGTTTTGCCGAAGAAGATGTGCGCAGTATGGGATTGGCCGCCGGCGGCGTCGGCGGAATGCGGCTAAAGAAGGGCGACAAGTTGGTCAGCGCCCACGTGGTTGCGCCTGAGGGTGAGCTGGTGACGATCACGGAGTTAGGCTACGCAAAACGCTCTGAACTGGAACAATATAGCAAACAGGGCCGCAACGGCGGCGGCATTGTGACACATAAGGCAAACAAACGTACAGGTACGGTGTCGGCGGCGTACATGCTGGACGGCGGAGACATCGAGAAACTGGTCGCCGTACATCAGAAGGGCAACGTCAGTATCATTTCGGTGGAGGACATACCGCAAACCGGCCGTAGCGTGCAGGGCAAAAATCTGTCCAAGGCAGTCGCAAGCAATCCAGTCATCGCCCTGCAAGCGGCAACCGCACCTTTGACCGCGAACGACATAGCATCGGGAACCCCTGACACTGTGGTGGAGTTGCCAGAGACGTCGCTGGAGAACGACGATGATGGCGATGGCGATGGCGCCAGCGGGCAGTCGCCCCCTGCTGACAGCAAATCACAAAAGCGCAAGCCGTCCCGGTCGTCCAGAGCGAAGGCTTCGGTGACGGCTACAGACACGACTAGAGGCGCATCGAAATCAAAGACGAGCGCACCCGCATCGACGACAAGACGAGGGCGGACGACGGCTTCGACGTCTCCAAGCGCTTCGAATAGACAGAAGTCCAGAACACCAACGGCACAAACAACTCGAGCCAGTAGCGAATCTGCGTCCAAATCTAGCCGGGCCGGCACGACATCGTCGCGGCAGGCTGCGCCTTCCAAAGCCTCTACTGGCGGACCCAAAGCTGCGCGGTCATCAGCGTCCAGAAAGCCGGCGCCCAAGGATAGTGGAACATCAGATGAGGCAGTGCCAGGCAAGCCAGCGACGAAATCAACGTCGTCCGCTTCGACCGGCGCACGTGGCGAAGCTAGCGCGGGAACCAAGGTCAAACCCAAGGATACCACTCCGGCTGTAAAGTCGGACGAACCCGAAGAACCTGCCGAACAGATGGCGCTGGACATGGAAATTGAGGAGGAGCCTGCGAAGAAAAAGACTAATCCTCGACGCCGTCCTGCAGGTCGTAGGGGGAATAAATTATCTACGGTGACCTCAGTGAAGAAAGCCAAAAAGTAACGTCTACATACGCGGATTGCCCGGCGAATAGCAGGACCACTGGGTCTGCGGTTTTGACATACGCGGCAGGCGTATGCTAGGCTCTCTATTCTGGTAGCAATTGCTACCCACAAGAAAATATCCGTGCTGCTCTAATAGGGGAATCATCCCCGGCAACCCGCTGGAGTCCCGGTTTCCGGTTGCCTCGCACGCCGTTCCATTGATTGATTGTTACGCAGGTCATACATGCGTATCTGATTGACGCATTTGCGAACGGAGTGGAGCAATTGACTGCCAAGCTGGGCGCCTGAGCATACCACGGCCGAGAAACCTGTTCCGCAGGCAAGCGGCCGTAGATCACGCCCTCTTGGCGCCACCCAAGAGGGTTTTTTGTTGGGTTTTGATATCATGCGTAGCGTTTTCTGGGAAGATCAAAAAGTGAAGATGATCGACCAGCGGCACCTGCCGGCCGAATTGGTCATCGCCGAATTCGACACGGTAGCGGATGTCGCCAAAGGAATCCGCGAGATGGTTGTACGCGGCGCGCCGGCAATTGGCGCTGCCGCGGCATACGCCATGGGCCTGGCGGCAACCAATAGCCTGGCACTCGACCGCGAGAGCCTCTTGGCCGACCTGCAAGCGGCGAAGGAGACACTGGACAGGGCGCGACCCACGGCTGTCAATCTCAAATGGGCCACGGCCCGTATGTTGCGCGCAGCCGAGGACTCCACATTACAGGACCTGAATGATCTGCGTAGCCTATTGCTGACAGAAGCCGAAGCCCTGGCCGACCAAGACGTGGCAGTTAATCGGCGCATGGGGCAGTACGGGGCAGAAATTGTGCCCGACGGGGCCAATATCCTGCATCACTGCAATACGGGCGCGCTGGCGACGGTGGATTACGGCACGGCCTTAGGCGTCATCTTCGCCTGCCATGAACTGGGAAAAGACATCCACGTTTGGGTCGATGAGACGCGGCCGCGCCTACAGGGCGCCCGCCTTACCGCGTGGGAGTTGATGCGCGCAGAGGTGCCTATGCACCTGATCGTGGACAACGCAGCTGGCCACCTCATGCGCACGGGCCAGGTAGATCTGGTGCTCTTTGGCGCCGACCGTGTCGCCGCCAACGGAGATGTCGCCAACAAGATCGGCACATACAAGCTCGCAGTAGTCGCCAGGGAGAACGGCATCCCAGTATATGCCGTCGCGCCGACGAGTACGATCGATCTTGCGCTGGCATCCGGTGACGAAATCCCCATCGAAGAACGCGGTCCGGAGGAAGTAACAAAGATCGACGCCAGCCGCGTCGCGCCCGAAGGTGTGCCGGTCTACAATCCTGCTTTCGATGTTACCCCATATCGCTACTTGACCGGCATCATCACAGAAGAGGGAATCTGTTACCCTCCATTTTTCGAAAGCCTGCGACGGGCAAAAGAAGCAGCTGAACAAGAACGAGATAACAACCATCGATCGAGGCACGATGAGGGGCGCACTTCGTGAACGAGTTGGGCAGTGTATGCGTATTCTGTGGCGCGCATGCAGGCAACCGGCCAACCTACGAGGAGGCTGCCATCGCGTTGGGGCACGAACTGGGCCGTCGCCGGCTGGGCCTGGTTTACGGCGGCGGTAGTATCGGGTTGATGGGCGCATTAGCGCGCGCGGCACAGGACGCGGGCAGCAATGTTGTAGGTGTTGTTCCGGCGACGCTCGCAGACCGCGAGATTATGGGCGACCAGGTCGGAGAGCTTATCGTGGTTGAGACCATGCATGAACGCAAAGCGATCATGGCGTCGCTGGCCGAGACGTTCATTGCCATGCCGGGAGGATTCGGCACGATGGACGAGCTGTTCGAAATGGTCACCTGGGGACAAATCGGTATCCACAACAAGCCGGTGGGTCTGCTGAATACAGCAGGTTTCTATGATGGTCTGTTGGCGTGGATCGAGAACGCAATCGAAGTAGAGTTTATCCCGGCCGAGTACCGTGACTTGCTGGTCGTTGATCCTGTTCCGGCAGATCTATTGGAGAAGCTAAGCCGGCATGTACCTCCGTTAGGTCTTGTCCAGTGGATGGGTGTGGAAGATGCCTAAGAATACTTCAGGCGATTGCTGGAAGGAACGATTTGTATGGAATTCGTAATTACTGGCTCTGTAGCCTATGACTACCTTATGCGCTTTCCGGGCCGGTTCCGAGATCACATCTTGCCGGATGAACTCGACAACTTGAGCGTGAGCTTTCTGGCCGAATCCATGCAACGTGAACGGGGCGGCGTAGCGGCCAACGTCGCGTACACAATGAAATTGCTAGGATGCGATCCGGTAATCCTCGCTACGGTCGGCAATGATTTCAGCGACTACCGCGCATGGTTGCAGGGCCAAGGACTGCGAACCGATCAGATTATAGAGATCCCGAACGAACTCACAGCCACCTTCTTTGTTAGTACGGACCTAGACCAGAACCAGATCGCCAACTTCTATACGGGCGCGATGGGCTATGCCCGCGACTACTCACTGGAAAGTCGCCGGCTCTCGCAAGCCGACATTGTGTTGATCAGCCCAAACGATCCGGAAGCTATGATCAATTACGCACACGAATGTAAGCTCCTCTCTATACCCTTTGCTTTTGATCCCAGCCAGCAGCTTGCCCGACTAGATGGCGAAAGCCTGCGAGATAGCATACCCGGTGCCGCTTATCTGCTCTGCAACGAGTACGAGTTGGCCATGATCCTGAATAAAACAGGCTGGTCGCGCGAAGAATTGATCGACAAAGTGGATGCACTGATATTGACCCTCGGCAGCAAGGGCAGCGTCATCTATACGGACGGCGCCGAGATCGGCATTCCACCGGCCCCTCCACTGCGTATCGACGACCCCACGGGCGCGGGCGACGCGTATCGCGGAGGTTTTTTTGCGGCGCGATTAGCGGGGCTTCCGTGGGAAGTATGCGGTCGTGTCGGATCCCTGTGCAGCGCCTATGCGTTGGAGAATACGGGCACGACGGCCCACTCGTTCACTGCGTCGGATTTCGCACAGCGTTACGAGCAAGTCTTCGGGGCGGAACCTCGGCTTGTGATCTTGCGCAGGCAGCTTGGCGACCAGGAGGTCGTCTAGAACAATGCCTGCGCATTTGCCACGCCGAGACGACTGCGTTGACGGCGCCCCATCGGGAAGCCAGATCCGCTCGATCCTAGACGCAGACCCCGTTTGGGCGGCATATGCACTCGGGGATCTTGCGCCTGACTACGCTCCTTACAGCAAGTGGTGTCTTGCCGCTGGCGAAAGTGGCATGGGACTGATTCTGCTTTTCAGCAGACTATCCCCGCCGGCGCTGTTTGCCATGGGCGATTCGGAGGGCGTAGCCAGGGCCATTGAACACTGCGACATGCCCGCTTCTGTCTATATGCTCACCCAACGGGCGCACTACGACATAATCCGCCACTACTATGATGCGGCGCCTGCCGAGCTGCGCAACATGTGGCGAATGCATCTGACCGATCCCGTTCCCGTAGGCACAACAGTGTCGCTTCCGGATGGACTCCGGTTGGAGGCGCTCGATCTTGACGACAAGGACCGGATGTTTCGCCTGTACGCCCACGGCGGGCCCTATGCGCCGGATGCCTTTGACGCCTACCAAGTGGCGGATGGAACGTTCTTCGGCGTGACGAATACAGAGGGAGAACTGCTCGCTTCCGGCGGCACACATGTGGTCAACTGGAACGCAGGCGTCGCAGCTATCGGCAATATGTATACGCATCCTGACTATCGCAGTCTAGGACTAGGGCAAGCCGTGCTTCGTGCCATATCCAGCAGTCTAATTGACAGGGGCGTAAGCAGCGTCGTGCTGAACGTCGACGACCGCAATTCCGCTGCCAGACGGCTGTACGAGCGAAACGGATTTGAAGTGTACTGTCCCTATGTGGAAGGCATTGGCCGCAAAAAACAATAGAAATGACTGGGACATTACGATAAGCACACGGTAATACAAATCGTGATTGGGCGCCTTTAGCAATAGGCGAGTTGAGAAAAGGGAGAATGTGGGAAATATGAGTACAGCAGTGCAAAAGAAACAGTATGATGTGGCGGACATAGGGTTGGCCGAAAAGGGCAGGTTTCGCATGCAGTGGGCGGCAAAGGAAATGCCGGTACTGGATCTGCTGGAGGAACGCTTCCGCAAGGAACAGCCGTTCAAAGGCATCCGCATCGGTGCTGCCATGCATGTGACCTCTGAGACGGCCAACCTTATGCGAATCCTGTTGGCGGGCGGCGCGGAAGCTGCCCTCTGCGCAAGCAATCCTCTGAGTACCCAGGACGATGTTGCCGCGGCCCTGGTCTCCTACTATGAAATGCCGGTCTACGCAATTAAGGGCGAATCGACTGAGGAATATAACAGCCACCTAAACAGCGTCCTCGACATCCAACCGAACATCACCATGGACGATGGCATGGACCTGGTTGCCATGCTGCACGTAAATCGCAGCGATCTGCTCCCGAACGTGGTAGGCGGCACGGAAGAAACGACTACGGGTGTGATCCGTCTGCGAGCCATGGCCGCCGACGGCAAATTGAAGTTTCCAGTGATTGCCGTGAACGACGCCATGACCAAGCATCTCTTCGACAATCGCTACGGCACCGGGCAGAGCACCATAGATGGCATCATCCGCGCCACCAACGTTTTGCTCGCGGGCAAGGTGTTCGTCGTCGGCGGCTACGGCTGGTGCAGCCGGGGTATCGCCATGCGCGCTAAGGGAATGGGTGCGAACGTGATCGTCACCGAGGTGGACCCCCTTCGTGCGCTCGAAGCGGTGATGGACGGATTCCGCGTCATGCCGATGAACGAGGCTGCCAAAGAAGGTCATATTTTCTGCAGCGCCACCGGCGACATTCACATATTCGACGAACGTCACTTCGAGGTCATGCGTGACGGCGCCATCCTCGCCAACAGCGGGCACTTCGATGTTGAGATCAATATGAAGGCGCTCGACGCGATGAGCACGAAGAAGACGCGCGTGCGAGACTCCCTGGACGAGTATGTATTGCAAGATGGGCGGCGCCTGTATGTGGCGGGGGAGGGCCGGTTAGTCAACCTGGCCGCAGCAGAAGGTCATCCCAGTGCGGTGATGGACATGAGCTTTGCCAACCAAGCGCTTGCCGCCGAGTATTTACTGACCCATGGTCAGGACATGGGCAACAAAGTACACGATGTGCCTCTGGAGATCGATCAGGAAATTGCCGCTCTGAAGCTAAAGGCGATGGGCATCGAGATCGATACATTGACGGACGAGCAGGAGCACTATCTAAACGCGTGGAGTCTGGGAACCGGACACTAGCCTGAGTCGCAGCAAATTCAGCCGCGAATCAAACTACGCCTGTAACGCGCGGCGAGGTAGGATCGAAGGTCAAGGATACGAGGAGAATTTGACATGACAAGTTTTATGGAATCGCCCCGGCTTCTGTTTACGAGTGAATCTGTGACAGAGGGGCACCCAGACAAGATATGCGACGCGATCAGTGATGCTGTCCTCGATGCGCACCTGGCCAGTGATCCGACCTCGCGCGTGGCGCTGGAGACAGCGGTCAAAACCGGTTTTGTGATGCTACTCGGCGAAATTACTTCTTCCGCCAGGGTCAACTATGACGAGCTTGTGCGCGACGTCATCACCGAGATCGGATTCGACGACAGCCACAAAGGCTTCGACGGCAACACCTGCGCCGTACAGGTAGCCATCGCCGCCCAAAGCCCGGACATCGCTATGGGCGTCGACAAGGCGCTGGAGGCCAAAGAAGGCGCGATGGCCAGCGACGACCCGGTGGAGGCAATCGGTGCCGGGGACCAGGGTATGGTGTTTGGCTTCGCCTGCAACGAGACGCCGACGCTTATGCCGATGCCTATCTACTTGGCGCATAAACTGGCTCGCCGGCTCGCAGAGGTACGCAAGGACGGCACACTACCCTGGCTACGGCCGGATGGGAAGACGCAGGTTACTGTGGAATATGCTTATGGCAAGCCGAAGCGAATTCACACCGTCCTAGTCAGTACGCAACATGACCCGGATATCTCTCAGGAGCAGATACGGCGCGATGTGATCGAGTACGTGATCACACCGGTTCTGCCGGCAGACCTTGTCGACGACGAGTTACTCATCTACACGAACCCGACCGGGCGATTTGCAGTTGGCGGGCCGCTGGGTGATGCAGGGTTGACCGGTCGCAAGCTGATCGTGGATACCTATGGGGGAATGGGACGGCACGGAGGTGGCGCGTTCAGCGGTAAAGACTACACTAAAGTTGATCGCAGCGCAGCTTATGCGGCACGCTGGGTGGCCAAGAATATCGTAGCGGCCGGTCTTGCCGAACGTTGTGAGATCCAGATCGCATACGCTATCGGCGTGGCGCGCCCCCTTAGCATCAACGTGGAAACTTTTGATACCGGCAAGATCAGTGGCGACGATATCGTTACCCTAATCGAGGAGAATTTCGATCTACGTCCTGGCGCCATCATCCGCGACCTGGATCTGCGGCGTCCCATCTACCGGCAGACGGCAGCGTATGGACACTTCGGCAGAGACGACATTGAGTTGCCGTGGGAGAACACGGATATGGCGCAGACACTGCGTCAGGCTGCCGGTTTGCAGGAGACAGCAAACGTCTAGACCACGTTTATCGTTCATCCTGTACGCGTGCGCACCTGGGGCCGTGCACAGTAGGTGGGAATAAACTCGACCAATTGCGGACAAAGCGTAAATGTGCGCCGGCCATCGATGGCCGGCGCATATTGTTGCCACGCCATGTGATCGAGCGCAGTGACGTTGGCCATAGGCTGCAAATCTGTGTATGGCCTGGTGTAGCATACTCAAGCGCAACGGTCACGTTTTACTAGCCGTTGTCGATACCGAGTATAATTCCGGGCATGGATAAAGGGCATATCGACGGAGCCACGAGATCTGGCTCCGCTTTTTCTCAGTGGTCCAAGAGCGGGCACTCTGCTCGAACCGTCATGCTCATGATGGCAGTGTTCGTCGCGATGCTCACCGGGTGTACCGGTGACTGGGCCGACCTATCAGAGTCGCAAAATGGCGGTGGCGAGGGTGCGCTGGCGGCCCACCAGATTCCGGATGATTCGCCCGGACAGACGGCTATCTATCCCATGATAACTGTCCTGCCCACGTACCCCGCGCAATTGTACGAGTCGCAGCAGAAGGATGAGGTCTACAACTGGCCTTACCTCCGTTTCGATCAAGAAGCCTACCTTCTAGACGATCCGCAGCCCACTACCCGCGCTTACCGGATGATCGTGTTCGAGAACGAATTCCTACGTCTATTCCTCTTGCCGGAACTCGGCGGTCGCATCTGGCAGGTGATTCACAAACCCAGCGGAAACGTTGTTTTTTATCAGAATCCAGTGGTAAAGCCATCGCCATGGGGACCTGCTACCCAGAAGGGCTGGACCGGACTGGGCGGGCTGGAATGGAACCTGCCGGTCATTGAACATGGATACGATTGGGGAACGCCATGGGACGTACGGACGTTTCATGACGAGGACGGAACGGCCGTGGCCCAAATCTCGACGCCGGAGGATGGCCGATTTCTTTCAGCAATCATTGAGGTAAGGTTGCCGCCCGACGCAGCGTATTTCGAACTTGAACCGCACCTTCTAAACAACAGCGACGGACCGTTGGACTTCGATTACTGGCACAATGCTATGCTGGCGCCCGGACACAGCAACCATCCCAGCCCCGAACTGCGTTTCGTCTTGCCTGGCGAGGCCGTACGCATCCACAGCACCGGCGATCCACGTCTTCCGGCTCCAAACAGTGTGATTTCCTGGCCGGAATACCGTGCGAGAGATCTCAGCAAGCTTGGCGAGTGGGACCAGTATCTTGGGCTATTCGAGTATCCAGCCGCGCACGGTCCCTTCGCCGGCGTGTATGAACCTGCTGCGGATACTGGTATCGTGCGCGTTTTCCCAGCCAGTGTTGCGAGGGGAAGCAAAATATTCGGTCTAGGTTGGGGCGACGCCTTGACCAGTGAATATTATACGGATGATGACTCCGCATACGTTGAATTACACGGTGGTATTGCACCCACGTTCTCCGACCACGCCCACCTGGATGCCGGCGAGTCGGTTACCTGGAAGGAACAGTGGTATCCCGTTCAAGGAATTGGTCAATTCAGTACGGCGAGTACGGCCGGTGCACTCTCCTGGTATATAGCTGATGACACGTTGACAGTGCACTTCTATCCTGTGGAAGCGCTGACCGGAAAGCTCGTACTTCGCTCATTGAACGGCAAAGTGATCGCTCGACAAGATGTGGAAGCGAGGGCAAGCGTTCCGATACCATTGACATTCGATCTTGGCATGATGAATGAAGACGATGGACTTCCTTCCGGTATGACGATTTCATTGCTTGATGCGAATGGCTCCGAAGTTTTGTCGGGTATCATAGACCTGTCATGATGGACGAAAATCCCTCTGACGGGATGTTCCCTGCCTGGCTATTGTGGGTGATTGCGCCTGTTACGGTACTCGCTGCGGCGCTAATTGTGCTTGCCCTGGTGCTGGGCATTCAGGCCGGCCAAAGACAGGTCGAGGCCCAGCGCCGGCAGCAAGTCGGTATCGCGATTCAGCGCGCCATGGACTATCGCACGGAGGGGATGCTGGAGGAAGCGCTGGCCGAATACCAACGCGTGTTGGTGCTGGACCCGGGCAACACCGCAGCGGTGACGGGAATAGAAAACCTTCTGGAGCTCGCAGCCGCCGGTGGCATAACACTCGATCCCACACTACAGACGCCGTCCAGCGGTACTGAGGCAGCCTATCCGCCGGCAGTCACAGACCAAGCCAGCACAGATTCGGAATCCGCACGACAGAGTGAGCCTTCTCTACAGGCTGCGTCCGCTGCTCCATCTGCAACACTGTCGTCCCAAGAAACCCTGTGGGAAGAGGCGCGCACGGCAACGGAAGCCGGCGAGTGGCAGACCGCCGAAAATGCCTTGTTGCAACTCAAACGCACGGCGCCGGACTTCCGCACAGGCGAGGTCAACAATGCGCTCTATAACCTGTATGTCAATCTCGCCGCCGAAATGGACCAGCAAGGCGACTTGGAACGTGCCCTGGGCTACGTAGACCAGGCGCTTGAGCTTCATCCGGACGAAACCGCGCTGCGCGATGCACGCGACATGGCCGCGAAGTATTTGGACGTATTGACCTACTCCGGCGTCGACTGGGAGCGTACCATTTCGCTTCTCGAAGAGCTTTACGTACGCGATCCGGATTATCGGGATGTCAAGATGCGTCTGCGCGAATCGTTGCTCTCCTATGGCGATGTCCTGGCCGAAGATGAGCAGTGGTGCGATGCCGCAGAGAACTATCGTTCGGCAGTAGCCATTGAAGCATCGCCGGATACGATAAGCGAGCGCGATAGCTTGGAAGAGCGATGTCAACTCGCCGAGGACGGGGGAGCGGATGACTCTCTGGCCGCACTTACGGCCCTTCCCCGACCGACCAACGCTGCGGCAAGCACAGACGCCACTGTGGCGGAAGCCTCCACCATAGACACAGGGGAGTCGGACACCGCAGTCTCAGAAGCTACCGAAGAGCCGATCGCGACTGAGCCGGCGCCAACCGTTCCAGCAAGTGCACCGACGGCGGCGCTTTCAGGACGTATACTCTATTCAGCGACCGATCCCGTTAGCGGCCGCACAAACGTCTTCGTTAAGGAACTGGGCAGCAACAATCCTGCCGTCCTGGTGGTTGAGGACGCAGAACAGGCGGAGTACCGACCGGACCAACAGCGCATCGTCTATCGTAATATGCGAGACGACATGAGCGGACTCACCGCACTGGATCCAGCGTCAGGGTTGGAGCTGCGCTTTACCACATTTGGAGAGGATGCGCGTCCGAGTTGGAACGGTGAAGGAAATCGCATTACATTTGCTTCTAACCGCGAAGGCGACCGCCTATGGCGCGTCTATTCGCTGTGGGCGGATGTGGGCAGCGAGGCGGTCGTGCTTACCTACGGTGATTCACCCGCCTGGAGCCGCGCTGCCGACAAGATCGCGTATCGCGGGTGCGACCCCAGCGGGAACCAATGCGGCGTTTGGGTGATGAACGGCAGCGGCGGTGACAGCCGTCCATTGACGACGGTGCCGTCCGACGACCGTCCGGATTGGGCTGCCGACGGATCTTTTGTCGCATTCATGAGCAGTGGGCGTGACGGCAATCCCGAGATCTATCGCGTCGGAGCGGGCGGCGGCGAAGTGGCGCGCCTGACCAATAACGGCGCCATCGATGGTCTGCCCGTGGTCAGCCCTGATGGAAGCTGGGTGGCGTTTGTCAGTAACCGCTCGGGAAGCTGGGCGGTCTATGCGGTACCCAGTGGAGGCGGAGAGCCGCAAGCGTTGTTCACCATTTCTGGTTCGCTCGATCCCTGGCAAGATCACAACCTGCAGTGGCTTCCCTAGACCGGTCACATTGGATACAATAGACAACATGTAGCATTCACTTTTCGCTACCGGATCTTCTTCATTATCGCGTCTGCATCGTCGAGTCTTAGGCATTATTTTTTGCAGGCCGGCTCGTCGACTGAAGCGCATGGAAACGGCAGCAACTGTGGCGAAACAAATCGCCGGCTTCTGACGTATTATTAATAGGGACGCATTCATTATTATCGCGCGTCCATACTAGGAGGGTGCAGACAGGGAGGAAGTAATGATCACCCGCCTCCGCTCGATTCCAAAAGCGCTTATTCTTTTTCTATTCTTGCTGGTATTGCTCTTCGCTGGTCAACCGCACACCATCGCCTATGCACAGGAGACGACGCCTACTGCCGTAACGCCGGAAGCGACGACGGTCCCTCCGGCGGAGATTCCAGAACCAATCACGGTCATCCTATTTGGCACGGGATTAGCGGCGCTTTCCGCGGCATCTGCGCGGCGTCGCAAGCAGGACGAATAGGTCTTTTCACTCGAGGATGGGTTGTCTTCGTGCAGCTTGTCCGTACCGGCCCGGTGAACAGACCTAGCTTGCTGGATACGGTGGTTGCCAACGCGACGGGAAATCCTCCCGATTATGCGCGCGCGTCAGTCGACTTCCTGCCTTGGACCATCAGAGTAACCATCTGTACGACGTATCCATCGACGGACTGCATCTCATTGCAAAAGAATATTTCAGGCCTGACGAATTGCGCGTTGCGCCTTTTCGTGAGTTCAATGCGCTGATGCTCCTTGAGCCCTATGATGTCGCTCCTTCTCCTGTTTATTTCGACCCCGAAATCGCGCCTATCGTTGTGTATGTGAAGTTGTGGTAGGTGAAATGTGGAATCGCGCACCGTTGCAGATTCCGTTCAGTTTGACCGAGCATGTGCTTTTCGATACAATGGACTGACCGGGGAGTAGCGCAGTCTGGCAGCGCACAGCGTTTGGGACGCTGGGGTCGTAGGTTCAAATCCTATCTCCCCGACTGGAAGCGAGTGCTAGACCGTCCGCGAAGATGCGGTCGCTTCTTGCGGGCATAGCTTAATGGTAAAGCCTTGGCCTTCCAAGCCAATCATGCGGGTTCGATTCCCGCTGCCCGCTCTGTACCGGCCCCACGTGTGGGGCCGTTTGGATCGGTAGCTCAACGGCAGAGCAGAGGGCTCATAACCCTTTGGTTACAGGTTCGAATCCTGTCCGATCCACCTTTCCACTATCAACAGTATCCCTTTGGCAAGCATAATCCGATATTTCGTTTATCTGAATGTAAGCCGCAACAAGTCCAGATCCACTGGATGGTGACGTCCGATAGACCTGTTGCCATCGAATTCTGCGACTTCACCTCATCTGGCATCCAGGAGATAAAGCGGACCACACCTCATCTCCTGGCAATTGTCTCATCAGAGCAGCCGCATGCATGTTTCGCCGGCAAGCTCAGAAAAGCGGTCGCACGAAATGTTGCGACTATTCCTCAACTACAAACCCGATCCTGACCGTAACCTGCCACTCCGACACAGCTCCGTCCCTTATGGCGCCGCGCGTCTCTACGAGCTCAAACCAGCTCATATTGCGGATCGTCTTCGCTGCCGAAGCCACAGCGCCCTCAACGGCGTCTTCTATACTTTCTGTCGAAGTGCCTGTGAGCATGATCTGCTTGTACGTTTTACCTGGCATGACGCGTCCTTTCCTCTCTCGGTGGTATTGATTCTGATGTTGTCGCCGGACGTTACGCATACTGCCCGAGCGGCACTATGCACGATCCTATCAAAGCATAGCAGGCGCGCTACCGTCAAGAGCACAACATGGTACAATCAGCCCATGGTCGATAGTCCCAACAGTCCTTTGCAGAATGAAGACGTGCCTGGGCCGGCAGACGGGCCGAGCGATCTCGCTTTGCCACTCCTCGAGGATGGCTGTCGCACGCTAGGAATTCCGCTCAGCCCAGCTCAGCTTGACCAGTTCCAAAGATACTACGCAGAATTGATCAAGTGGAACAGCAAGTTCAACCTCACCGCCATCACCGACCACGATGGCGTGCAGACCAAACACTTCCTGGACTCACTGGCAGCCCTGCCGGTGCTCTGCGAGGAACTCGAAGAACCATTGCCGCCGCGGCGGCGCCTGCATCTGGTGGACGTGGGTACCGGCGCCGGGTTCCCGGGAGTACCGCTAAAGATTGCCGCACCGCGCCTCAAGTTGACGCTCATAGACGGCACCGGCAAGAAGATACGCTTTTTGGAGAACCTTGCCGCTACGTTAGGGCTGGAAAACACGCACGTCGTACAGGGCCGGGCCGAAGAGCTGGGGCGCGGCACCGCCCATCGTGGACAGTACGACCTGGTCACCGCACGCGCGGTCGCGCCGCTCAATACACTGGTCGAGTACCTGCTGCCGCTCGTACGCCGCAACGGGTACGCCGTCGTTTACAAAGGGCCTTCGGCGCCGGAGGAATTCGTGGATGCACGCAAGGCCATCGACCTCCTTGGTGGAGAGGTCACACGCTTTGCGCCCGTGCAGGTCCCGCACTTGTCCGAAAGCCGTTTTGTCGTTCTGATCAAGAAAGTCCGGCGTACGCCGGACTCCTATCCTCGCGGTCAAGGGCTTGCGCGAAAGAAACCGCTTGCTTGACGCGCTGCTAGCTTTAGCGACACGCTGCTTACGGTCCGCAGGGCTAACTTACGAAACGCAAGCTTTGTCGAGGTAAAAGGTCATATGCTGGAAATGAACGACGGGGTCGATGTACTCCACGCGGATGCCTTCGGGCACGCGTAACGTGATTGGCGCATAGCTCAGGATACTGCGAACTCCAGCCTTGATGAGCGCGTCGGCCACCGACTGCGCGGCGCCAGCCGGGACCGCTATCACGCCAATCTGACAGGCGGTCTCTCGCACCTTATGGGGCATCGTTGCCATGGGCTCTACCTCAAGGCCGTTGCCCACTTTCGTGCCGATTTTCGTTTCATCGGTATCGAAAACGCCCACGATGCGAAAACCGCGATTTTCGAAGCCATTGTAGCTCGCCAGTGCATGGCCCAGGTAACCGGCGCCGACTAACACTAGGGCCCACACGCAGTCTACCTGGAGGATCTTCTCCAATTCGCCGAGCAGATATGCGACGTCATAGCCGGTACCTTGTTTGCCGAATTCACCAAAATGGCTCAAGTCTTTGCGAATCTGCGCAGAGCTAATGCCAAGACGCTGACCTAGCTCCTGGCTCGACGCAACTGCCTTGCCCTCCGATGACAAAAGTTCTAGTGTGCGCAAATAAATGGGCAACCGACCAATTACAATGTCCGGGATCTCAGCCCAAGCCGCGCGATCAACTTCACCCGCCATCGTATTGGATTGTGTCGACATTTCCTCGCCATCCCTCATAGACACAAGCCGATTTACGCGTGCCACGTCACCTCGTGAAAATACGCACTTATACTGGTAGACTGATGATACCACAGGGAAGAATCGATTACGAATCGTTTGGAAATCACGGGTTCTTTAGAGCGAATAAGGCCGGTTGCCCACCGTGCCCGCTCATGCCGCGGAACAATGCGGTGCAAAACCGAGTTCTGAATACGACAAGCATCTGGTACTATAGGCGGACGACGGTGGCAGAAAGTCATCAAGCCATTGCTGCGCTGTTGAACCAACGGTGGGGCATATCGGCAGTACTGCCGGTATGCATAGCTACAGTAGCATTTTGAAAGAATCCGAGAATGAAACTCTACACTAATCGCACCTTGATGGCGACGGCCATTGCGCTGCTCATGTTTGTATCCTTTGCAGCAGGAAATGTCACCGGCTACATGGCTCGCCCCGCTCTAGCGCAGGATTCCGAACCTAGCAGTTTTCGTGTCTTCTGGGAATCATGGGACCTCGTCAAAGAGTATTTTGTAGACCAGGACAAAATCGATCCTGAAGCCATGACGTACGGCGCCATCCAGGGTATGCTCGATACACTGGGCGATGAAAATCACACAGTCTTCTTCCCCCCTGACGTAGCCAAACAGCAGGAAAGCTCGCTGGAAGGTTCTTTCGAAGGCATCGGCGCCTACGTCTCCCAGGAGGAAGATATATTCAAAATCGTTGCCCCAATCCACGGCTCGCCCGCTGAGGAGGCCGGTCTGCTCTCAGGTGACATCGTGCTGGAAGTAAACGGCGAGGACATTGTGGGCGTACCGGAATGGGAAGTGATCACTAAGATCCGTGGTCCGGCTGGCTCTACGGTTACGCTGACCGTGTTGCATCCGGACGAGGAGACACCGGTCGAGATCGACATCAAACGGGGCCGAATTGATATCGATAGCGTGTTATGGGCGCGGGTGCCCGGAACATCACTGGTGGATCTGCAAATCACCCAGTTCGCAGGAGATACCAGTGCGGAACTCGAAACGGCACTTCAGGAGATCCTGTCCGATGACAGCGAAGCCTCGCCGGTGGAAGGCATCATCCTAGACCTGCGAAACAACCCGGGCGGCTATCTACAGGAGGCTCTTCGCGTGGGTAACCAGTTCCTGCCCGCGGACGATATCATTTTGCATGAGAAGGACGCCAAAGATCAGATCACGACCTATCGGTCCGAGGGTGAAGGTCTGGCCCGGGACGTTCCCATGGTGGTTCTGATCAACCCCGGTTCCGCCAGCGCCGCTGAGATTATAGCAGGTGCGCTACAGGAGAACGGCCGGGCCAAGCTGGTTGGCGAGGCAACTGTAGGTACCGGCACTGTACTCCGACCGTTCTCGCTAAGTGACGGCTCAGTCCTACGGTTGGGCGTCACCAACTGGCTCACACCAGACTACAATCTGATCAAGGGCGAAGGGATTCAGCCGGACGTCACCATAGAACAAAATGCGTCGGTTGAGATGATGAGCACGTTCGCGTTAGAAGATCTGGATGCTCGCGAAGTGCGCCTACACGATGATCGCCAGTTCCAGACCGCGATGCTGATGCTCAATCTGCTCACCAAACCTGCGCAGAACACACCAACCCAGGCCCTGCTGCCTGATCTGTTTTCTAGCGAGTAGTCGCCAGGGGTAGCCTCGCGCTCCGACGACTGTCTTGCAGCGCACCGAATAACAGTATTGCCAGACGATAGACACGGCCCGCCGAATTCGGCGGGCCGTGGTTGTCACGTTGCCTCAGGTTGGTAGTTGCGATATGCAGTGGCTTATCATTAGGCACATAGCGTGGTAACTCAGCATCGCAGTCGAGCTGCGTAGTCATCCGCCACGATACAAACCGCATGCATGGATATAATGTTCAACCATGCTCGGCACCTGGCAACGGATTGGGCGACCTTGCCTAACGCGCGCGCGAATATCACTGCCGGAGATCTCCAGTTCCGGCATATCCACCAGAGTCACACGCTCGCGTATACCCGGCAGCGCCTCCTCCAATGCGGGCCAGTCGATATCGATGCCCGCCCGACTCAGCGCCACGAGATTGCAGTGGGCCATCAGCTCTTGCGGTTTGTGCCACGTGGGCAGATCGCGCAGGCTGTCCAGACCCATTAGGAAATAGATCTGCGCATCCGAGCCTAGGTCTTCCTGCAACAGGCGCACCATATCGACAGAATAATGCGGTCCCGGTCGATCTGCGTCAATGCGGCTGACATGAAATTGGGCGGAATCCAACGTCGCCAAGGTGCACATACGGATACGATCTTCAACCGGCGAAATGGGGCTACCTTGCTTGTGTGGCGGATCTGCAGCAGGCATCAAAAGCACGATGTCGAGCTTGAGTTCAAAACGTGCTTCTTCCAGCAGGATTAAATGTCCGACGTGGATGGGATCAAAAGTTCCGCCGAAGACACCGGCGCGAAGAGGGTCAGCGCGCATGCGCTCGACTGCGACGCCCGCCCCTGTATTCCTCGAGCCTTCGCCGTTATCGCCCTGCATTATTCGTCGAGCGCGTTGTCATATCCCCACACCAGTTCGACGGGTCCGATGAAGACCGTATCGCCTTCACCAACACCTTCAGCGTTCAACGCGTCGGTAATTCCCATAGCGCGCAGGATACGCTGAAATCGCAGCATCGCCTCATAATAGTCCCAGTTGGTCATTTGGGCGGTACGTTCAATGGCGACCCCCTCAACACGCCAGGCTCCATCTCCCGCGGGATAGATGCGGAATTCGTTCTCATCTGCCTCAGGAACGATCTCGACCATTGCCTCCACCCGCTCTTCGGTTTCCTGCGGAAGTTCGTCTAGCATTTGGAGCAAGCGGTACAGCAAGTCCTGCACATTCTGACCCGTGATAGCACTGATATTCATCACGGGGCGTCCAGTCGCTTCGATCTGTTTCTGAAAGTCAGGCCAGACTTCCTGTGAAGTGGGCAGATCCATCTTGTTGAGAACTACCAGTTGCGGTTTGTCTAGTAGGCCGGGTTTGAATAGCCGCAGCTCCTGGTTGATTGCCTCGAAGTCACCAATGGGGTCGGGGCTATCACCGCTGACCAAATGCACCAAAACACGTGTTCGTTCGATATGGCGCAAGAAGCTTATACCGAGACCCACGCCTTCGTGAGCGCCCTCCATCAACCCCGGGACGTCCGCCAACACGATTTGCCGGTAGCCAACCTCGGCTACACCCAAGTTGGGTTCTACTGTGGTGAAGGGATAGTCTGCGATTTTCGGTTTGGCCGCGCTCACAACACTAAGCAATGTTGACTTGCCCGCATTGGGTACGCCGATGATGCCAACGTCGGCTACGAGCTTCAGTTCCAACTCGAGCCAGCGTTCCTCGCCTTCTTCTCCATTCTCAGCGATGCGCGGCGCGTTATTGCGAGCTGTCTTAAATGCGACATTACCGCGCCCGCCTCGTCCTCCTCGGGCAGCCACGAACGTCTGTTCATCCTCTGTCAGGTCGGCGATGAGTTCCTGCGTTTCCGCATCGCGCACGAGCGTTCCCGGCGGCACCGGTACAATCAAGTCTTCGCCGTTGGCCCCCGTCTTGTTCGCGCCTGAGCCGTGTACGCCGCGTGGGGCACGGTAGTGCACCTGATGCTGAAGCGAATAGAGCGTGTTTAGGCCCGGATCGACGCGCAAAATCACGTCCCCACCCCGGCCACCGTTGCCGCCGGCGGGTCCACCCCTGGGTACAAACTTCTCGCGCCGAAAGGCGACGACGCCGTTGCCGCCGTTACCGCCCTGTACGTAGATCCTCGCTTGATCAAAAAACATAGCTTCATTCTAGCGGCCGATGAATCCAGGAACAAACGCTGGACAAGGATATTGTGAGCCCTCGGTGCGCGAACGGCTGCAACGTCGTGACATAGCGAGAAGGTAGCACTTGCCGAAAGAGTATACATAAATTGTTCGAAACCTGACCTGGTGTTGACACCTTCCCAAGCCAAGGTATAATTATCGCGCGGTATCGAACGTGAACTGCCGGGGAATCGTATTTGTAGAAGATGATCTCGATCCTGAAGTGCTAGCATGGATAAAGCGGTACCGGTATTGGTTGCTGGTACCGGTGTTGCTGCTCGCGGCAGTTGTGGCGTGGAGGTACGCGTCCACCCTACGCCTCCTCATTACCGATCCATCCACGTTCGAGGCATGGACCCTTCGACTTGGTTGGTATGGTCCAGCGGCCCTCATCGGGCTAAACGCACTGCAAATCGTTTTTGCGCCAATTCCCGGCTATGTGGTGCAGGTAGCCGCCGGTTTCCTCTATGGCCCGATTTGGGGCGGAATTTGGGGTTCTATCGGTCTGCTATTGGGAGCGACATTAGCGTTTTGGATTGCACGCGTTTTCGGTCGCCCGATCGCCGAACGGCTAGTAGGCGATGGACGCCTGACGAAATGGGAGTCGGCTACACACAGCACTAGCACCATTGTCTGGTTCTTTTTGCTGCTTGGGCCAACCGGGGATGTGCCCTATTTCTTGGCCGGACTGGCAAGCGTCAGTTTCCTAAAGATTCTGCTGATCACGATTGTCTTGCGAGTACCAGCCGTCTTTCTTGCCGCCGCCGCCGGCGGCAGAGCGATTCCCTGGTGGCAACTGGCGGTGATCTATGGCGCCCTCGCAGTGGTAGCGGGCATATTCCTTGTCTATCAGGATCGTCTTCAAGTATGGATGGACCGTGGACCTGCGGGCGGCGAGCATAATGCAGGATCCAACTAGTTAGAACCGCCAGAAACTGAGCCAATACACATGGATCGGCTGTCTATCGAACTGAATCAGGATAGCACATGACACAAGAGAACCTGCCGTTGTCAGAGCAGATCGACCGCGATCTGCAGCAGGCTATGCGCGACCGAGACGACGTCGCCAAAATCGCGCTGCGAAGCGTCAAGACTGCGCTAACCGAAGCGGCAAAGGCCGGAGAATCACATAATCAAAGCGAAGAGGAAGTTCTCTCCGTCATACAGAAACAGGCCAAGCAGCGGCGTGACGCAGCCAGCGAATACGAACGAGTGGGAGCGCAAAATCGCGCTGAAGAAGAACGCGCCGAACTAGCCGTGCTGGAACGATATCTGCCCCGCCAACTTTCCGAATCCGAGATCGAGGCCGTCGTGCGTTCGGTGATTCAGGAGACCGGCGCCTCGTCCATGCAGGACATGGGACGGGTCATGTCGGCGGCGATGGCACAGCTCAAGGGCAAAGCCGACGGCAAGGTTGTGAATCAAACCGTACGACGTATGCTGGCTTCGTAGCCGGCCTGCTGAACTTATACAAGTATACTGATATACCTGTTCGACCTGGACGTCATGGCTGCTAGTAACAACGTTGGCAATCGAAGATGGAGATGGATGGATGAGGGCGCCATTATCCTAATGGCGAGCGTTCTCGCCATCTTGCTGATTTTCCTGCTCTCATGGCAACTTCCCTACGGCGGTCAGATCCAACTCGCCGCGGGTGATGTGGCTCCACGCGATGTCGTAGCCCCGCGCCAAATCGTCTATGAAAGCCAATACCTAACGGACCAGGCCCGCGATCGAGCAAGCCAGGCCATTGCAGACCAATATGACAATATTGACGCGCGCATTCGCCGCCAGCAGGTGGAGCGCGCGCGCGAAGTCCTCGAGTATATCAGTCTGGTTCGCGCTGACGAACTGGCTTCCAGTGAAGTCAAGACTGACTATCTGATGGCGATCAAGGATTTTGCGCTCACGCCGGAACTAGCGCTGCAGATCCTAACGCTATCCGACGCCGAATGGACCGCCGTCGCCGAAGAGACGCCGCTGGCCCTTGACCGCATCATGAGAGAGGAGATTAGGGAGAGTACGCTTAGCCTTATCAGCAGGCGCGTACCCGGCCTGATCAACGCCGACCTAGACGAAGAATCCAGCACCGTCGTCGCCGATCTTGTGCGGGGTTTGCTGCGCCCCAATACGACCTTCAATCAAGCGCGGACCGACGAGTTGCGAGAGAAGGCCCGTAGTGAAGTGCCGCCACAGACCGTTACCCTCGAACGCAACGAAATCATAGTGCGCGCCGGCGACATCGTTACTGCTGCTGATGTTGAGGCGCTGACCCAAATTGGCCTCATACAGGCTGAATGGGACTGGTGGGTAACGCTTCGTGCTGTTCTATTTACCTTAGCACTACTTCTGGTTATTGGCAGCGCGCTCTACAAGGTGCGTCCCTCGCTGCTTCAAAATGTGCACGAGTTTGCACTCATGTTCGTAGTAGTCGCAATTTGGCTGGTAGCGGCGAAGTTCATGCTCATCCCCCACGATTGGCTACCGTATCTATTCCCGCTCGCCGCACTTGCGATGCTACTGGCAGTATTGCTTGATTTCAACACAGGCCTGGTGGTCACGGTAGCCATGGCCCTGGTTTCATACTATCTGCTTCGCAACAATGTTGCACTGGTGGCGTATTTGACACTAGGCTCGGTACTGGGCGCCCTGATTCTTGGGCGTGCCGAGCGACTGTCTGCGTTTCTTTGGTCAGGCATCGGAATCGCCATCTGCAACCTCATTGTCATCGCCGCCTATCGCTCACCGTTCTCCGGCACTGCACTCGACCGCCTCGTCCAGTTGCACCTTATCGTTCTCCTGAATGGTGGTCTGGCCGCCAGCATCGCCATGTTGGGCTATCTGTTTCTCGGCAACGTCTTTGGCATCACAACGAGTCTACACTTGACGGAGCTTAGCCGCCCAACGCACCCATTGTTGCGCCAACTGCTGCTAAAGGCCCCTGGCACCTATCACCATACGATTGTTGTAAGTAACATGGCGGAACGCGGCGCTTCCTCTATCAACGCAGATGCATTCCTGGCGCGAGTCGGCGCATATTACCACGACATCGGCAAGACCGTGCGGCCCTACTTCTTCACAGAGAATATCTCGGAAGACAGTTCGCCGCACTCTAAGCTGGACCCGCTGACCAGCGCTCAAATCATTATTAGCCACGTCAGCGACGGCCTGGATCTTGCCAGAAAATACCACTTGCCCGGCAGAATCCAGGACTTTATCGCCGAGCATCATGGCACTTCGCTCGTGCAGTACTTCTACCGGGAGGCGCTGCGGGAGGCTGGAGACGACGAGGAAGTGAGAGAAGAGGACTTCCAGTATCCCGGTCCCAAACCACGAAGCAAGGAGACGGCAATCCTGCTGCTGGCGGACAGCTGCGAAGCAGCCGTGCGCGCTATCCGTCCTGCGACACGCGAGGATCTCGAAGCATTGGTCAACAAGCTAATCGACGAACGCGTCGCTGAGGGACAACTCAACGACTGCGATCTGACGTTCCACGAATTGCAGACCATTAAGGATATCTTTATCCACGTGCTGCAGGGCGTTCACCACCCTCGTATCCAGTATCCGGAGCCCCCTAGCACCTCCAAGAAATCCGAGACGCAGCCACTGCCCGAGAACGGACGACCCGCAAGCACCGAGGGTGCACCGCTACCGGCCACTCCGGTCGCCGACGCGCCCGTTGCCCCGGCGGAACAGACTACGACATCCGCAGGCGCAAACGGCCACGGCGATGCAACCGTAGAATCCGGCACGATAGGTCAGACCACCGAGAATTAGCAAGATCGTTTGCCACTTTGGCGCGAGCGCATAGCACAGGCATTTGCCCCATGTCTCAGCTTAAAAGAGAGCATGATTCCCGAATTCGGGTATACGTCCTTGTAGATGAAGCCTATATGGCAGAAGTAGATGCCGAGGATATCGAGCGCGCAGTGGCAGAGACGGTACGCACGAACGATATATCGGCCGCGGAGGTCGTTGTCACAATCACGGACGACGAAACCATACATGCGCTGAATCTGGAGTATCGCGAAGTAGACGCTGCCACCGACGTGCTCAGCTTTCCCGCTGTTCTGCCCGACGATGCGGGCACGCAGGACCTCATCTTGCCGCCCGAAGTGGTAGACGAAGTCGGCGTCCATCTCGGTGATGTCGTCATTGCCTTCCCTTATGCCCAACGCCAGGCCCTGCAGTACGGCAATAGCGTAGCAGCCGAGTTACGACTGCTTGCGGTGCATGGCACTCTGCATCTCCTGGGCTACGACCACAACTCACCTGCAGAACAGGATTTGATGTGGGCAGCCCAAAATGCAGTTCTGGCCATTTTTGGCGATCAGGAACTATCCGACCGTTCCTATGACGCCTGACGCGCCGAACAGGCCGCAATCGGAGCAGGAATACGCTGGTCTACCTCGGCCTCAGTCGCCGCCAGGATACATCAGGGGACGGTGGTTCAGCTTCCGAGCTGCCCTTTCCGGTGCAGCGCACACACTTCGCTCACAGCCCAACGCCCGCATCGAATTGGTCGCCATACCCGTCGTTGCGCTGGCAGCCTGGCTTCTGCACGTCACGCACGTCGAATGGGCTCTACTTGGGCTGACCATCGCCGGCATCTTGGCTCTCGAGGCCATCAACACCGGGCTGGAGGCGGTGGTTGACCTCGTATCGCCGGACTATCATCCGCTGGCGAAACGGGCCAAGGACGCGGCGGCCGGCGCCATGGTCTTCGCCGTGATGGGCAGTCTGTGGGTTGCGTTGTGGGTGTTTGGACCATATGTTTGGGCGTGGTTGTTCTAGGTCGCCCGCGAATCCAGCGCTCTGAAACCTCGATGCAATAAAAGCGAGACGCAGCCTAGGCTGCGTCTCGCGCTATCTCTAACGCCCCAGACTGGGGCAGTGTCCTGCCGAGAATTTACGGGAAGTTGATGTTCAGGCTGATCTGCGAAGCCAGGATCGCCGGCAACAGCGCATCCACATACTGCATCAACGCCTCGGTGTCCATGCCGCCGAGAGCCGAATCCAGCATACCGGACTTCATGGCCAGGTCGAGCACATTATTGATGCGGCCATCCGCCCATGTCAGATACGGCAGGTTATCGCCATTGATGGAGATGAAGAAGCCGTTTTCATTGGTGCTGAAACCAAGCTGCTTAATGCCCATGCCTTCCATGGTCGAGATAAAGGCCGGATCAGATGGGATGGCGTCACTCAAGCCGGGTACGACGGACGCCAAGTCCTCCTCGCTGATGCCAGCCAGCTCCCAGCTACCATCTGGTGCATAGTTGACTGCGATGGCGAACGTGGGCGGAGTAACCACAGCACGCAAGAATTCGGCCTGCGCCGACATCGCACGCTGCGCAGCCTCATCGTTCATGTCTACTAAGGGCAAACGGTCCGTCCCTTCCGGCACTGGCAAGCGCAGGATAATGCCAATACCCAGTTTGCCGATGAGAGGCAGCAGCTTGTCCAAGAGAGCGACCGACGGGCCGCCAATCTGCTCCACGACCTCGGCAGTGGTGACCAGTGAATCGCCGTTCCATGCCAGCGACGGAATAGGCTTGCCGTTGACGAGGATCAGCAGTCCATCCGGCGTATTGTCGATTTGAATATGCTGGATGCCGGCAGCTTCCAGAGCGGCCGCTGTGTCAGACCCTACATTTGCCGCCGATAGATCCTGACCAACTACGGCGCCGAGGTCGGCCAGCGACTGGCCGCCAATCGACAGCGAACCATCCTGTTGGATATCGAGCACCAACGCAGGCAGGTCTACGGCAACATCAGCTTCACTTGCCGTACGCGCAATGTCCCCGCCGGTCGCGCGCGGTGCGCAGGCCGACATCATTAGGAGCCCTACCAATAACACGGTCAAAAGAACAGTCCATCGACCACTTCGCATAAGCATGTCTCCTTCTTCCTGTATTTGGTTCTTCCGTTGCTCATCCACCCGAAGCGAAAATCTGCCACAATATGGTGTGGGTTTGAGGGGCGCCGATGCTCAGGACCTCACATCTTGCCGCGCTCATTGTAGCACACATAGCAGGCGCATACAATCGCGCAATTCTTCAATTGACCTGCAGATTGTCTACTTCGGGTCCCCTATAGCCACCAGAAACGCGTGTTGCGTACCGCCCTTGCAGGTTGGCTTGCACACCAATTCGGGCTACACTGCACCACAATCAGGATCTCCTTTTTCGACCAGCAGTTCGCACGGCATGCGACGCCTCCTCATAGGAGAGACCATGTTACTTTGCATCGACATAGGTAATACTAACATCATGCTTGGTCTGTTCGTGGGCGACGAACTCGGGCCGCATTGGCGGCTATCCACCGACCACGACCGTATGCCGGACGAATTCGCCATGCAGCTCATCAATCTTCTGACATACGCCGGGATCGCCACGAAGGATATTACGGGGATCGCCATCGCTTCCGGCGTGCCGACATTGACGAGCCGCTGGACCCGACTCTGCCACCGCTATTTTGACATGGATCCGCTTATCGTCAGCGGCCGAATGAAGACCGGGCTCACCATCTTATATGACAACCCGGACGCGGTGGGCGCAGACCGTGTCGTGGACGCTGCGGCCGCATTCGCCCGATATGGCGGCCCTCTCTGCATCGTGGATTTCGGTACTGCCACTACGTTTGAGGCGATAACGGTGGCGGGCGAATACCTGGGTGGCGCCATCGCCCCTGGAATTGGCGTGGCTGCCGAAGCGCTGGCGATGCGCGCAGCCAGGCTGCCCGAGGTGGACGTTGCGAAGCCGCCTTCCGTGATCGGGCGCAACACTGTTCATTCCATGCAGTCAGGTCTGTTTTATGGCTACGTTTCCTTGGTGGAAGGGATGGTGGCCCGCTTCAAGGCCGAGCTAGGTGCAGATACCAAAGTCGTCAGTACGGGTGGCCTAGCGCCGCTCGTCGCGGGCGCAACCGATGTGATCGATATCATTGCGCCCTGGCTTACGCTCGAGGGCCTGCGAATGCTATACGAAATGAATGTAGACGAAAATTTGTCCACCAAAGCATAGCGCAGGGAAAGGAACGCCAGTCCATGACAGAGCCAGCCTCACCCCAGCGGCCGCTCGCTGACCGGCGCATTGTCCTGGGAGTAACCGGCAGCATCGCGTGTTACAAGGCGGCCGACCTCGCCAGCAAGCT
>JBJYXA010000713.1:0-10809 GCA_046259705.1 Caldilineaceae bacterium | reverse complement strand
TGGGAGTAACCGGCAGCATCGCGTGTTACAAGGCGGCCGACCTCGCCAGCAAGCTCGCACAGGCCGGCGCAGTGGTAGATACTATTTTGACGCGCGCAGCAACGGAGTTCATCAAGCCGCTCACATTCTCGTCACTGACGGGAAGGCGGGCCTACGTCGACGGCGACCTATGGGGGGATGAGGCCCATGTTCTCCACATCGGCCTGGCGCACGGCGCCGATCTGCTCCTCATCGCGCCGGCGTCCGCGCATACATTGGCGAAGCTAGCTCAAGGCCTGGCGGAAGATCTGCTCAGCGTCACTGCGCTGGCAGCGACCTGCCCTCTCGTCATCGCGCCCGCAATGGACGCTGGCATGTATTCCCATCCGGCAACAGAGGCAAATATAGAGATTCTGCTCCAGCGCGGCGCCCATTTCGTCGGCCCCGAAGAGGGACACCTCGCTTCGGGGCTAGTGGCTAAAGGAAGGCTGTCCGAGCCTGTGGACATTCTCGGACGGGTCCGCTACCTGCTTACGCGCGAAGGCAGGTTGCGGGGACGCAAGATTGTCGTCACCGCGGGCGGAACACGTGAGCGCATCGACCCGGTGCGCTTCATCAGCAATCGCTCATCGGGCAAACAGGGCTATGCGGTGGCGCAGGCAGCGCTCGACGCAGGCGCTGAAGTCGTGGTAATTACGGCGGCTCGAATGACTTGTCCTGCAGGCGCCCGCTGTGTGGAGATCGATTCGGCCCAAGAAATGCACGACGCTGTCATGCGGGAAACAGCCGATGCCGATGTATTGGTCATGGCCGCGGCAGTGGCCGACTTCCGTCCGGCAGAACCGGCTGCACACAAGATCAAGAAAGCCGAGGGTGTGCCTACTATTGCGCTCACACGCAACCCCGATATCCTGCTGGATGTAGCGCGCGAGCGCGAGAAGACCGGTATGCCTGCAGTTGTCGTGGGCTTTGCCGCGGAGTCGCAGGATTTGCTGCAAAACGCAAGGACAAAGCTGGAGCGGAAAGGGCTATCGATGATCGTCGCCAATGATATCGCCGCTGCGGACGCAGGTTTCGCGGTGGATACTAATCGCGTGACCGTGCTAGCGGATAATGGTACAGAGGAGACGCTGCCGCTGATGAGCAAGGCGGCGGTCGCAGAGCAACTCGTGGAACGTATCGCTAACCGTCTGGGTGCCTGAGCGCCCTAGATCGGTCCTGTCATGTACAGATCGCCTTCTTCGAAACCGCGCGCCGCATAGTATTCGCGTGTTCCAGTTGCGGCAATCACGCTGATTCGCCGGTAACCCGCTTCTCGGCTGATCACCTTGGCGGCATCCAATAGTTGGCTCCCCAATCCCCGATGCTGCGCCTCCCCTTCATGCACAGACTCACGTTCGCGCCCGATGGAGAGCGCCGGCCCATACACATGCACCTCGCGCACCATCGCGCTGCCTGCGATTTCAGGTAGGAAAGCGCGACTGCCCGCTTCCGGCGTGCGCGGCAGGCTCAGGCGCAGGAAGCCGGCGATCTTGCCGGGTTCCGCACCATCCTCGCTCGATGATTCGCAAGTAACAAACTGCAGAAAATGCTCGCGGGTCAGGTCAGTATCATATGTATAGTCGTGCAATTCCACGTTGCCGGTAGCAACGTGGCTTCTACGGACTTCCCGGCAGCGTATACAACCGCAGGAGAGGCCACGCGCGGCAAGCTCTTCATGCACGACTTCACGCAGGTTGCTAACGGTCACGCCGGCCTCAATGTGGTGTGCAGGGATGTCACGAAAGAGCCGATTTATGCGCGTATACGGCGGTATTGTGGGTTTCACTGCCACTAGGAGTTCCACCAGCTCGTCCGTGGTGTACGGCTGATATTCTCCAGCCAGATAGCGCTCATATAGCTCCGTGCCGGCAATCAGCGAGCAAGGGTATATTTTCATTTCGTCTGGGCGTATCGCAGGGTCGGAGAAAAAGCGGTCAAAATCCAAGCGGTCCTTCTTCGGCGTTGAACCTAACAGGTTGGGCATCCAATGAAGCTGCAGCTTGAAACCTGCGGTGCGCAACAATCCTAGAGCCCGGCGCACAGCATCCACGTCGTGTCCGCGCTTGTTGAGCGCCAGCACCTCGTCGTCCAGGCTTTGCACGCCGATCTGTACCTTGGTTACGCCCAGGCTGCGCAGGTGACGTATCTCCTCCGGCGTCACCCAATCCGGTCGCGTCTCTATCACGAGGCCGACGTTGCGGTGTTGCGCCCGGCTGTTAATGCGCTGTGCCTCCGCCACCGAGGCCGCGCCAGCGCCGGCGTTTGCCGCGCCCTCGCCACCTACAGCGTTCATGGCATCCAAACAGCGCCGCACAAACCATTCGCGGTAGCTTCTGGAATACGCGCTCCACGTGCCGCCGAGCACCAGTAGTTCCACCTTGTCCGCGGTATGGCCGATGCTTTCGAAGGCGCGGATGCGGCCGAGCGTCTGCAAGAACGGGTCGAAACCGTCCCGTTCCGCCCGCTGGCAACCCGGTTCATCGTAGATGTAGCTCTTGGGCATCCGGACATCGTCGGGGCAGAAAATGCATTCGCCGGGACAGCCGGCCGGCGCGGTGAGCACGGTGACGGGCGCTACACCACTTTGCGTGCGCATGGGTTTCATGCGAATGCGTTGCATCACCAGCGGGTCCGGCTCCAGATCGCCTTCTGCCTCCAGGTGCCGGTATCCGGCAATCAAATCCGGCTTGGAGTAGAACCCCTTGCCATCCTTCGGATACTTGGCCAGGATTTTCCGCAGGCTGGAATGACCTTGCCATTCGGTTTCTGGGACGCGCTGTATCTCCTGAAAGATTGCATAAAGCGCGGCCGCGTGATGCGTAGGCTCAAAACTCGCGCGCTTGCGCTTCCAAGCAGCCTCCTGCTCGCGCACCTCGATAGGTATATCTTCCCGCTCCAGTACTCGTTTCATGTTACCGAATATTCGCCACCAACCGGCGCTCCAAACCTCCCCGCATGTGCGTCCGCAGCGCGTAGAGCCACGCCGCAGATCCGCGCCATGTGTCTTGGCAAACAGGCCCGTGCAGTATACCATACACATATGTCGCACAAGGGACGCTATGAATTCCGCCACGCGTGAACGTCTGCTGGCGCTGAATCGGCAATTCTATGCCACCGTCGCCGAGCCTTTTCATAGCACACGGCGCTCTTGGCCGCAGGGCAACGTACGGCTCCTTCCTTTCCTCTCTGCCGGCGATACGTCTGACCGGGGCCTGCGCGTCTTGGATGCCGGTTGCGGCAACGGACGCTTCGCTGCCGTCCTAGATACGCTAGATACGCACATCGATTATGTGGGTGTGGATGCAAATCCCCGTCTGCTCGAACTGGCTAGGAAGTCCGCAGCAGAGCTGGCCAACGTCCATGCGACATTTGTGGAAGCCGATCTTTCGTTACTCGATTGGTCCTCCGTCCTCAGATGTCGGAGCAGCGGAACCGATAGTGGCTTCGATGCTGTCGTCTGCCTTTCCACGCTCCAGCATATGCCCAGCGCCGAACTACGCACGCAGGTCGTGCGCTCGCTGGCGGACCTGCTGGCCCCGGGAGGGAAACTTGTCGTTTCGGTTTGGCAATTTCTTACCAGCCCGCGGCTGGCCTCGCGGCGGATCGAGTGGTCAACGTTAGGTATTGCGAATGAAGACGTGGAGCCCGGAGACGCGTTGTTGCCCTGGAAACAAGACATTTATGCTGTACGCTATGTCCATCAAATTGATCTCGCCGAGCTGCGGGCATTGGCCAAGCATGCACAACTGGAGATCTGTTCTACGTATTCAGCCGACGGAAGAGAGGGCAACCTCAATCTCTATGCGATTATGAAAAGAACAGAAGCCTAGCAGGCCACACAGCGAGAACCGTTGTTTCTGCAGGACGCACACCGCACACATTGTTCTGATATCCAATTTCAAAAGCAATGGAACCATCCATGGAAAACGACAACGCAAGAACGCAATCTCTGTTCAAGGAGTTTGAGGCCGAATTTGGCGCGGCGCCGACGCACATGGCCGTAGGACCCGGTCGCGTCAACCTCATCGGTGAGCATACCGACTACAACGACGGTTTTGTGCTTCCCATCGCGCTGTACCGGGACATACGTGTGCTGTTGCGGCCACGCGAGGACCGCATCGTACGCGCCTACTCGCGTGAATATAATGGCTGGTATGAGTTCGACCTTGACCATCTGGCCTACGACGAACAGATCCTGTGGAGCAACTACATCCAAGGAGTGGCCTGGGCACTAGAGGAGACGGGTATCCGTCTTAATGGCATGGATGCGCTCGTAAGCGGTAACGTTCCCCGGGCTAGCGGTTTGAGCAGCTCGGCGGCGCTGGAGGTAGCAACGGCCAAGGCGATGCTTGCCGCTTCCGCAGAACCGGAGGCAGTCGTAGACGTACCGCTCGCCCTGGCGGCGCAGCGAGCCGAAAACAAGTTTGTCGGCGTCAACTGCGGCATCATGGACCAGTTCATCAGCGTCCTGGGCAAAGAGGGCCACGCCTTGCTCATCGACTGTCGCAGCTTGGAATACGAGCTGATCCCATTCCCGGCACAGGCTGCACTCGTCATCGGAAACACCAAGGCCAGCCGTTCACTCGCCGGCAGCGCGTATAACGAACGGCGCGCCCAGTGTGAGGAAGGCGTTCGCCTGCTGCAGCAGGACCTGCCCGGTATTACGGCGCTGCGCGATGTAACCAGCGGGCAATTGGAAGCGCATAAGGAGAAACTGCCGGAAATCGTCTACCGCCGCTGCCGGCACATCGTTGGTGAGAACGAGCGTGTGCTGCAGACGGTCGAAGCGCTGCGCCGCGATGACCTCTCTGAGGTGGGCCACCTGATGGATGCCAGCCACGAAAGCCTGCGCCATGACTACGAGGTCAGCAGCCCAGCATTGGACGCGATGGTCGAGGCTATGCGCAGCGTGGACGGCTGTTATGGCGCGCGCCTCACCGGCGCGGGTTTCGGGGGATGTGCTATCGCTCTCGTGAAACCTGGGCAAGAGCAGGCCATGGCTGACGCCATCTACGAGCAGTATTCCAAGGCCACCAATATCTGGCCTGAGGTCTACACAAGCCTGCCTGGCCCTGGCGCACACATAGTGGAGTTTGGCTAGACGAGTTGCGCAGTGTGAGACGACCCTAAGATGGTGCCAACCTAGAACGGATAGTAGCTGCCAGCGGGCTCAAACATGGCGATGATGTTCTCGGGCAGCGTACCACCTTGTATGGCGCGTGATGGCCCCAGGATGCAGCCGCCGTCTTGTCCCATCACATCGATTAATTGCATCGTCTCGTAGCGCACGGGTTCCTCGCTTGCCCACGGCAGCGTCTGTTGCACGCACACGCCTCGCTCAAAACTCAGCCGATCACCGACCCGTTGCTTCAAGCAGGTATGGATCCATACCTGCTTCGCTGAATTGAAGAGCCTGCAGCACGTCGATGTTCATGTCAACAAGCCCCTCAGCCTTGGCCCATGACGGTACCGTCCGTGTGATAGATCACGCGCACGCCGTAATCGTGGTTGGCCCGGTATGCCGGGAGATTGATGCCGGCGCAGACCATGGCGATGGGGATGCGGTCGGTTTCCAGATGCGCCAGTGCGAGCCGGACCCGCGCGCGGCTGCTTGACGCTTCCTTTAGCCGTTCGGCCACCAGTTACAGGCTATCTCCCATTCAATGGTATTGAACTTCGGCATTGGGTTGGGATTTTCAGTTACGCACAATGGATCCACATTCTGATATTGTGTATTTATACGTATTTATTAATGTATTTATGAATCATTTGTGTCTATGTTCTGTGTCTATAATGTGCGCGTAGACACAATATGCTCATAATCTCCCATCAAGTTCACCTGCATGCCCAGGCCCGGCCCGCGCAGCGTTCGCGTGTCCACCACTCCGTCGTGTACCCGAAACAAACGTGGATGCACTTCTTCCTCCACAGCGCTTGCCGCCGGGAAGAACTGGCGAGCGTTCGCCTCCACGCCGAGTATTGTATGTGTGCGCGCGGCGAGGCCTACCGAATGCAGTAGGGCCAACGACGGGTTGGTGAGGTCCTGCACCGCGTACGGAACGCGCGCTCGTTCGGCCAAGGCGAGGAAAAGCAGATCAGAGCTAAGGCACTTGCAGCTCTTCAGTGCGATACCGGACCAGCCCAGTTCCATCGCCTGTGCAAAATCCTCCACGCTGGTTAGGCTTTCATCGATGAGCACCGGCTTTAGGCTCGCGACGGGGCGCATATCCCAGCGATGTGCGCTAAGATCGCGTTCCGTGGGTTGCTCAACATAGAGTATGTCCTCGTACACCCCCGGCGCCTGCTCGCGCAGCCTCTGCAGGTATTCCACCATGTAGTCGGGAGACTCACACTGCTCATTCGTGTCGGCGGTCAGGTGAGGCCGTTCCGGCAGGTCAGGTCGCTCGCGACGCGCGTCTTCGTACACGCGCGCCACCTCCTGCGTGCGCGCCAGATCCCAGGCCAAATCGCGACCGTTGAGCTTCACCTTGAGGCAGAATACGCCGTCGCGCAGGATCCAGTCGTCCAGCGAGTTGGGCGCGCCATCGTCCGGAAACTCGGCAGTCACTTCGTTCCTGTGTAACAGGTCCAGACCGCCGACGAGATGAAAAACGGGCACCTGTGGCACAAAGTCCTGTCGCAAGAACTGGGATGGATAATGGCCTGCGAAATCCGGGCCCAGATAGCGAGAAAGGTCGAACGACATGTATTCGGGCCCGTATCCCGTGTAGCTGTCTATGCCGTTGGCATGTCCAAACGCGTCATGAACGGCATGGTCCACAGGGCTGGCGCAGATGAGCGCGCCCAAGAAAGGCATCCGTTCTCCACATGTGTAACGGGCGCTTGCCTCCATACTCAGACGGCGCAGGTCCGTTTCCGTTTCCATGAAGAGTTCGATGGGATGCACGAAATCCGGTACCGCCGCCACCAACGCCGCATACGCATCCAGAAGGTCGCACATGGCTCGATTCTTCGCTTCGTGGGACGCGTCTGACACCGGCCACGCCCATAGATCCATCAGAAACATCGCGCCCCAACCGGTGCCTCGCCTGCCGGCGCGGTTTTCGACAGTGACCTGTGCATAGCCGATAGGAAGTTCCTCTACGACCACTGCTCCAAACTTTAGCGGTGTACGGCAGTGTGTAGGTACCTTGTACGTACGAACGTCGAGTATGCGGATATCGCTCTGCAGTTGTTCGCTGGGTGCTCGCATTCTGTATTCCTGTGACTTATATTCCCTGTGCTCTAGGTGATTTCGAGCCGCTTTCGGGTCGACTCGCTGTTGAGGTCGCGGATGGCGTCCTTGGCAATCCATCTGGCGCTCTTGGAGTCCATCTCCTGTAGCCGTGCTGCAGTCCGCAAGGCCTGCCCTCGTAGCACTACATTGCGTTTTCCAATATGTCGCAGCGCCCAACTGACGCCCTTCTTCACATAGTTGCGATTGTCGGTCGAACCCTGCACAATGAGCGGCAAGAATGCGATGAAACGATCGTCTCCGGCCTGCTTGTCATGCCAGGCCAGACACGCGATAAGCGCGTAGGCCGCACGCTTCTCGAATTCGGCCTCGTGGTCCGCCCACTCATATACCTTGCCCCAAGCCAACGGTGTCTTGTCGAAGAGGTTCATACAGACCTGGTCGCATACGTCCCAGGAGTCAAAATCTCGTATCCATGCATCCATCTGCTCCGCGCTCACCGCGCCGGCTTCGTCGACCATGGCGGCAAGGATGCGCGCTTCCGCGAAACCTGTATCCCACAACGCAAGCGCCAATTCGTGGTCATGGCCAACCTGTCTGGCCAGCCGCCGCAGTTCCGGTATCTTAATCCCCAGGCGCCGGTCGACGGACATGCCATAGCGTGACATACCGTCAAGTTGTTGAGGGTCGGCAAGTGCGTCCAGCCGGATGAGGACTTCGTCGATTTTCGACATCAGCCCGTCCATTCCTCGCGCAGCACGCCCATGACGAGGAGGTCATCATATTTGCCATCGCTCCAAACGTGCGCGCGCAGACGACCTTCCTCTACAAAGCCGCACGCGGTATAGGACCCGACAGCCCGGGCATTGGACGCATGCACTCGCAGCCATACCTTGTGCACGTTGAGGTAGCGGAACGCGTAGGTCAAGAGGAGTCGCAGGCATTCTTGGCCGTAGCCGCGTCCCCAGTACGTTGCATCCCCGATGGTGATTCCCAGTTCGTATGTGCGCGCCGTGCGATCCTCGTTGAAGAGTGCACATTGACCGATCATCACGCCGTCGGCTTCAATCGCGAAGCTCGTGCCGTCGCGCCCACCAGAGCGAATTTGCTCCTCCCACTCCGCGACCAATCGCTCATACGCTTGGGGCATAGGCGGGTCGCCGCCGCCGGCCAATTCCACCGAAAGGTCATTGTTATGCTGCCATAGTTGGACCAAATCTTCGCGCTCTACCGCGCGCAACCGGATCCGTTCTCCCTCCAGCATCAGCGCCTCCCTGGTCTCATGACGTAGGAAATTCGAAATGCCCCATATTTCGCCCGCATTGGCCATTCACGTAAAATCAACTTCTGAGATCGAGCTTTCGCACGGGACCCAACCACATGTCGCGCCTAGAGACGAGCAATCGAGTGAAATTCGAACAGAAAGACCGTACTGATATTAGCTTTGTCGAGTTCGTCGCGCTCATGGCTTCTATGATGTCATTGGCCGCGCTATCTACGGACGCCATGCTGCCTGCCCTACCGAAAATCGGCGCTGACCTTGGTGTACAAAATCCCAATGCGAATCAGTTGATCATATCACTCCTATTCTTTGGAATCGCTTTTGGCCAATTAATATTTGGGCCCCTGTCAGACAGTGTAGGTCGCAAACCCGCGATCTATGCGGGCTACGGCATTTTCATCACGGGCTGTCTCGTTTCCATGTTTGCCGGTGTCTTTGGGGTGATGTTGGCGGGTCGCTTACTGCAGGGCTTGGGCGCCGCGGGACCGCGGGGGGTTCTCACGGCACTGATTCGCGATAAGTACGCCGGACGGCTCATGGCGCGCGTGATGTCCATTATCATGACCGTATTTATTCTCGTGCCGGTGATCGCGCCGACCTTTGGGCAGGCGGTCTTGCTCATCTCCGGCTGGCGCGCCATTTTTGCAGCGTTCTTGCTCCTGGCGGTTGTCACGCTTACCTGGTTTGCCCTGCGCCAACCGGAGACGCTGGCCGAGTCCGCTCGCATGCCCCTGTCGATGAAACGAATTGGACGCGCGTTTCGCACCGTGCTTTCGAATCGTATTGCGCTGGGATATACCATCGCCGCAGGACTCATCAACGGCGCCTTCCTCGGCTACCTCAGTTCTTCGCAGCAGATCCTGCAGGTCCAGTACGGTCTGGGAACGAAGTTCACGCTCGTTTTCGCTGTGCTTGCCCTATCTTTGGGCAGCGCATCCCTCATGAACTCGCGCCTGGTGATGCGCTACGGCATGCGCTTCCTTGCGACGAACGCGGGCATACTCGTCAGCGCGCTAGGCGTCGTCTACCTGACCATCGCTTTCATTGCGGGCGGTCATCCGCCATTGTGGGCGCTCATACTCTACCTGATGGCGTCTTTCTTCTGTATCGGCATCCTCTTTGGCAACTTGAATGCGCTGGCCATGGAACCGCTGGGAGCGATAGCCGGCGTGGGCGCAGCCGTTGTCGGTTCGCTACAGACCTTCATTGCCGCGCCATTAGGAATTATCATCGGGCAAAGCTACAACGGAACCGTGATTCCACTGGTCTTCGGCTTTGCCGTGCTGGGGATTGGAACCGTGCTGGCCATGCGCTGGGCGGAGGGCGGCGGCGCACGTCAAAACGTGCCCGCGGAGTCTCCCTCCTAGCGGGCGCACAGAGGCCAAGCCTGCCAATGCGAACCTTGAGGGTAGACACAGCGTCGAGGTTCACTCCTGTGGCTGCTCCGGCGTTTCCAGCACCAACTCCATAAAAACCAGATCCAGCCAGCGGCCGAACTTGCGTCCAACCTGTTTGAATCTGGCGGCACGTTCGAAGCCAAATGCTTCGTGCAGCCCGATGCTCACGGCGTTGTCGGCGTCTATCACGGCAACAATGGCGTGCCTATCCATTGCACGAGCCTCGTCGATCAGTGCACCCAGCAGTCGCTTGCCAATACCGCGGCCGCGCAGGTCTTTGGCCACATAGACAGAATTCTCCACGGTATATTTGTACGCAGCCGCGGCTCGCCACACGCCTAGATTGCCAAAACCTGCTATTCGACCGTCCACCTCGGCGACCAGCACTGGATATCCAGCCGCCTGTTTCTCATACAGCCAGGTGCGACGCATTTCCAGCGTATGCGGCTCATATTGATAGACCGCCGTCGTGGTGAGGATGGCGTCGTTGTAAATTTCCAAGATAGCAGATAGATCCAGGTCAGTCGCATCCCGTACCTGGATTGGCGTCACACTAATACCGGCCGTTGCCATCCCCCTAGCTCCTGCTCCAACATCCGGCCCAGCGCCAGTGCAATGTCTTCTCGCCAGGAACGGGCAGCCACCTGCAAGCCAATGGGCATGCCGTGTGTATCCTGACCTGTGCGTATCACCAATACCGGGTAACCGGTCAGGTTGAACGGGACCGTGTACGCGAAGCGCGCGTTATCCCGCTCGCGATAGGCGGGCGCGGGTTGGGGGCCGGCCGGGCACAGGATGGCGTCGAACCGCGCCATGAAAGCCAGCATGTTGCTGCGGTAGTCGTCCCACATAGAGTAGACCTCGACCACTGTGCGCCCCGTCGTCCCTGCCAAGTCCTTCCAGTAGTAGTCCAG